>NZ_JAMYRK010000022.1:0-94369 GCF_040321335.1 Mesorhizobium sp. M0437 | reverse complement strand
CCTCGCCGCCCTCAAGGCCGCTTCGCGCCGCCTACGGCGGTGGCCTGCGGCCAGCCCTGACCGCGGCTCAGCACGGCGCTGACATGCCCGGATAGCCCGCAACGGAGGAACACCGAACACAAGCTCTTGCAACGGAAGGAAGATGGCGTGATCGATCGATCCGTGACGCGCGAAACTCCGAGGGATCCATTGGCCAACGAAACCGCTGGCATGATTGGAACGGGCGTCGCGAACCCCACCTTGGCCAGCGGCCGCAAGGACCGTGCTCAAAGGCCGGACATATGGACGCAAGCGATCGAAAACGACGCAAAACAACCGTTGCAGGCAGGGCGCCGTCCACATATGGATCCTGGGGTCTGCGCCGCGTCGCTTCGCTCCTTGCTTCGCCCCAGGATGACGGCTGGAGAGATGTTCTGGCCAATCTCCGAGGTCTGCGCTTTCCACGTCGTAACAACAATCGGTTGCCTCTGGCCCATGGCCGGGTGGACCCTATACCTTCAGGATGGCCGCAACCACTGCGAGGAAGCCATGCGAAAACTGATCTCCACCGGTTCGCCCTTCGAGAAGACCGCCGGCTATTCGCGCGCCGTGGTGCAGGGCGACTGGTGTTTCGTGTCCGGAACGACCGGCTACGATTATGCGACCATGTCGATGCCGGAGACCGTAGAGGCACAAACGCGCAATTGCTTGGCGACGATCGCCAAGGCGCTCGGGGACGGCGGCTTCGAGATGGCCGATGTGGTGCGGGCACATTACTATATTACCGATGCGGCTTTCGTGGATGTGGTGTTCCCGATCCTCGGCGAGGTCTTTGGCGAGATCAGGCCGGCGGCAACGATGATCGTGTGTCAGCTCAACAAGCCGGAGATGAAGATCGAGATCGAGGTGACGGCGCTGCGGCGCACAGCCTGATGCCTGTCACGGTTGCGACAACGACACGGTTAGCACGAGGATCGGCCCATGGCGAAGGTCAGGCGCATCGTTGCAAACATAGACACGCAGGATATCGCGGCGGCAAAACCCTTCTATCAGGATGTGCTCGGCCTCGATCTCAAGATGGATATGGGCTGGATCGCTACCTACGGCTCGCAAGAGACGATGTCCGTGCAGGTCAGTTTCATGGCCGAAGGGGGATCAGGAACGCCGGTGCCGGACATCTCTATCGAAGTCGACGACGTCGATGCCGCGCTTGAAAGCATGAGGACGGCCGGCTTTGCCATCGAATACGGTCCGGCGGACGAACCCTGGGGCGTGCGTCGCTTCTTCGTACGCGACCCGTTCGGCAGGCTGGTCAATATCCTTTCGCATCTCTAGGCATTTTGTCTTGAGCATCGGATTTTCCCAAAACCGGTTTCCACTTTTGGGTCCGATGCTCTGAACCGCAGGCTTGCGCGCCGGCCGCTTGGCGTTTAGCAAGGCCGCGGCTCACGACACAATCAGGACGGTTCTCATGGCTTCGAAAAATCTTCTCCTGCTTGCCGGCGACGGTATCGGCCCCGAGGCGATGGCCGAGGTGAAGAAATTGATCGCCGGCATGAACGACAGCCTCGGCAGCGATTTCGCCACCGACGAGGGCCTTGTCGGCGGTTGCGCTTACGACGCACATGGCGCGGCAATTTCCGATGCCGACATGGCCAAGGCAATGGCGGCTGACGCGGTGCTGTTCGGCGCCGTCGGCGGGCCGAAATGGGATGCCGTGCCTTACGAGGTGCGCCCGGAGGCGGGTCTGCTGCGGCTGCGCAAGGACATGGAGCTGTTTGCCAATCTCAGGCCGGCAATCTGCTATCCGGCACTGGCGGCGTCCTCCTCGCTCAAGCAGGAGGTGGTCGAAGGTCTCGATATCCTCATCGTGCGCGAGCTCACCGGCGGCGTCTATTTCGGCGAGCCGAAGCAGATCATCGATCTCGGCAACGGCCAGAAGCGCGGCATCGACACCCAAGTCTACGACACATTCGAGATCGAGCGCATTTCGGGCGTTGCCTTCGAGTTGGCACGCACGCGCAAGAACCACGTCACCTCGATGGAAAAGCGCAATGTGATGAAATCTGGCGTGCTGTGGAACGAGGTCGTCACCCAGACGCACAAGGCCAGGTATGCCGACGTCAAGCTCGATCACATGTTGGCCGATGCCGGCGGCATGCAGTTGGTGCGCTGGCCGAAGCAGTTCGACGTCATCGTCACCGACAATCTGTTCGGCGACATGCTGTCCGACATCGCCGCCATGCTGACCGGCTCGATCGGCATGCTGCCGTCGGCCTCGCTCGGCGCACCTGATGTCAAGACCAAGAAGCGCAAGGCGCTCTACGAGCCGGTGCACGGCTCGGCGCCCGACATCGCCGGCAAGGGCATCGCCAATCCGATCGCCATGATCGCCTCCTTCGCCATGTGCATGCGCTATTCCTTTGGCATGGTTGAAGAGGCCGACCGGCTGGAAGGCGCGATCGCCGCCGTGCTCGATCAGGGCTTGCGTACCAGGGATATTCATTCGCCGGGGATGACCGAGGTCGGCACGACCGAGATGGGCGACGCGATCATCGCCAAATTTTTGGGGTGACAGGTGTATGGGTGAGGTGCAGCGCGCCATTGAAAGGGATCTTCTCGGCGAGCACCAACGCCAGGCTGAGTTTCGCGGCGATCAACACCTCGCGCCATTGCTGCAGTTCATCTGCGACCGATATCAGGTCGAAAAGAGCGATTTCTACCTGCTAGAAGCCATTCCCGATCAATACGAGTTGTGTCTCTTGATCTGGCTTTGGCCGGATAGGGTGGTCGACTGCGAAATCGCCTATGAAGGGTCCACATTCGAGGTTGTCGGGACGGAAACGATCCAGACCCACAAGAAGACCCTTCGTGGTCATTCCGCGAAGGACTTCAAGATCATCGAACGCATCGCCTTGAGCGAACACAAGCAGCTTTAGCAGAACCAACTCAGGTGAGGTTATGCGGTCTTGATCCCCTCCGGCACCGGACCCCACTGGTTTACGCGCGGCTGCGTCGGGATCAGCGCAAAGATCAGGATGATCACGGTGCCGAAGGTCGGGATCAGGAAAAGCAGGAAGAGCCAGCCGGTCAGGCCGGTATCGTGCAGGCGACGCACGTTGAGCCCGAACCACGGCAGGGCTGTCGCCAGCAGGAAGAGACCGGAAAGGCCGACCGTCACTGCCGGCAATTCACTGTTGTCGAGATTGCCCATGGCGTCGTCGATAAAGACGCCGAGTCCTATGACCACGATCAGCGCGATCGTCCAGAACAGACAATAGCCCCAATACTCCTTGCGGCGGGCACGGCCGGCGAAGTTGAAGTAATTCTCGGTCAGACCCCACCAGAAGTAGCTCCACAGGCCAGCCGATTCAGCCGGACTTTGTTCAGCGGAACGGCCGAAATGTTGCGGCTGACGTGCCGCGGGCGCATTGCCGGCCTGAGTTGGGGCGGCGGTTGCAGTGGAGGCGTCGGCGGGCGCACTGGCAGGTTGGGCGCGGATCGAAAAAACATCGCGTGCCCGTCCGCCAGCCGGCTGGAATTCGACGGTCGTACCTCCGGCAACCGATGCTTCGCGGCGCAAATCTTCGCGCGCCAAAGTGTAGCGGTTGCCGTCGGCTCCGGTGATGAAGCCGAAACCCTGGTCTTCGTCGTAATGAAGAACTTCGCCGCGCATGTCCTGCCCACCCCCATTTCCCCGCCCCAGACTGTGCAAAGTTCCGGCAGACCGCAAGAGGCGTGCGGAAATGGAGAGTTCTGGCTATTTACCCCGGCCGTTTCTTCGATTTCTTGTGTTTCGCAGGTCCGCCTTCGAACTTCGCCTTGGCCGGTTTCCCGCCCCAGGGCTTCGCCTCGAATGCCGGGCGCTGGTCGGCCGGTGCGCGCTTCTCGAATTTGGGCGTGTTCTGATCGAAGGTGCGCTTGCCGCGGTGCGGCTTCTTGTCGGGTCGTGGTTCCTGATAGCCGGCCCGCGACAAATCCGGCGTGCCGTCCAACCGCTTGACCGCAATGTTGCCCTGCAGCTTCCGGTCGGGGCCGATCGCAGCGAGGAAACGCTCGGCCCAGTCCGCCGCGATCTGCACGAAGGTTTCCTCCTGCTGCATCTTGATGGCGCCGATCTCGCGCTTGGAAATGCCGCCTGTCCGGCACAGCATCGGGATCAGCCAGCGTGGCTCCGCATTCTGCAGGCGTCCGACCGACAGCGAGAACCAGACGCTGTCGCCGAAATCGTCGCGGCGGCTCGGTGCCTCGTCCCGGCGGGCAAATTTTTCGCCCGACGGCGTGAACGGTGCCACGTCGAGAAGATCTTCCGGCGCCGAGTGGCTGGAGCGGCACATCCGCACGAAGGCGGCGGCAACCCGTTCGGGCCCGTGCTGATCGAGAAGCGCCTCGACGAAGCCGCGCTCCTCATCCTTCATAGGCTCGCTGAAGACCGGATCAGCGAGAATGCGCTCATCGTCGCGCCGTATCACGTCGTCGGCCGACGGCGGGCTCGCCCAGGTTGCCGCAAGGCCGGCACTTTGCAGCAGCCGCTCGGTGCGCCTGCGGGCACTATTGGGCACGATCAGCGCGCTGACGCCCTTGCGTCCCGCACGACCCGTGCGTCCGCTTCGGTGCAGGAGCGTTTCCGGGTTGGTCGGCAGGTCGGCATGGATCACCAGCTCGAGATTGGGCAGGTCGATGCCGCGTGCCGCGACGTCGGTGGCGATGCAGACCTTGGCGCGGCCGTCGCGCATCGCCTGCAGCGCGTGGCTGCGCTCGTTCTGGCTAAGCTCGCCGGACAGCGCCACGACGGAAAAGTTGCGGTTGTTGAAGCGTGCCGTCAGATGGTTGACGGCGGCGCGCGTGTTGCAGAACACCAGCGCGTTCTTGGCCTCGTAATAGCGCAGCACGTTGATGATGGCGTTTTCGCGGTCCGCCTGGGCGACGCTCAGCGCCCGGTATTCGATGTCGAGATGCTGCTTTTCCTCGCCGGAGGCCGAGATGCGCACAGCATCGCGCTGGTAGCCCTTGGCCAGCGTGGCGATGGAGCGCGGCACGGTCGCGGAAAACATCAGCGTGCGGCGGTCGGCGGGCGCGGCATCGAGGATGAATTCCAGATCCTCGCGAAAGCCGAGATCGAGCATCTCGTCGGCCTCGTCGAGCACCACTGCCTTGAGCGCCGACATGTCGAGCGAATTGCGGGTGATGTGATCGCGCAGGCGGCCGGGCGTGCCCACGACGATATGGGCGCCGCGCTCCAGTGCGCGCCGTTCGGTGCGCATGTCCATGCCGCCGACGCAGGACGCCACCGTGGCGCCGGTCAGTTCGTAGAGCCATTCCAGCTCGCGCGTTACCTGCAGGGCCAACTCCCGCGTCGGCGCCACGGCCAGCGCCAGGGGTGCCGCCGCGTGGGAAAAGCGCTCCGCGCCATCGAGAAGGGTCGGCGCCAAAGCCAGACCGAAGGCGACGGTCTTGCCGGAGCCGGTCTGGGCCGAAACCAGCGCATCGGCCTGGCCAAGCTCGAGAACGGCGTTCTGCACCGGCGTCAGCTCGACATAGCCGCGTTTTTCCAGCGCCTTTGCCAGCGCGGGAACAATAGCTTCGAAGTTGGACATCTTGCTCTTTCGAAATTCGGATTCTGAATACCCGGCGACGGGTCAAATGTCGGCAAGCGCCCACAGACGGGCGCCACGAGCCAGACGATGCTCGTTCGTACTTGGTGCCGCCGTCATTGTACAGGGCGGGCGGGTCGGCCTGCTTGCGATTGACTCTAGACGTAAACCGCGTAAAAGCCGGCACCGAACGGGATAGTTTTCGATGCGCGGCCTTTTGATGGCGCTTTCTGCCTTCGACATCCCCGGCCCCAATGCGAACCATTGGGCCGGGCGCGTCGCTGCGTCTCCTCGTTCCAGCAAAATCACGTTCTTGCTCAAAAAAACCGGCAAAACGACCACCAAAACGGTCTGATTCCCTTGGCCTAACCACCCTCTCCCGGGTCCGGCCCGGGGGTTGAAACCCGCATCGGCCGGCGGGTTTTCTCCAGAAACCGAGCGGAGAGGGACAGGAGATTTCGATGAGTTTCAAGGTTGCGATCGTCGGCGCCACGGGCAATGTGGGCCGGGAAATGCTCAACATATTGGAGGAACGCGGCTTTCCGGTGAGCGAGGTGGTGGCGCTGGCCTCGCGGCGCAGCCAGGGCACGGAAGTGTCGTTCGGCGACCGCACGCTGAAGGTCAGGGCGCTCGACCAATATGATTTTTCCGACACCGACATCTGCATCATGTCGGCCGGCGGCAACGTCTCCAAGGAATGGTCGCCGAAGATCGGCAAGCAGGGCTGCGTCGTCATCGACAATTCGTCGGCCTTCCGCTACGACCAGGACGTGCCGCTGATCGTTCCGGAAGTGAACCCGGATGCGATCTCGCTGTTCACGCGCAAGAACATCATTGCCAACCCGAACTGCTCGACGGCGCAGCTGGTCGTGGCGCTGAAGCCGCTGCATGACGCGGCCACCATCAAGCGCGTCGTCGTCGCCACCTACCAGTCGGTCTCCGGCGCCGGCAAGGAAGGCATGGACGAATTGTTCACGCAGACGCGCGCGGTGTTTGTCGCAGACCAGGTCGACGTCAAGAAATTCACCAAGCGTATCGCCTTCAACGTCATCCCGCATATCGACGTCTTCCTCGACGACGGCTTCACCAAGGAAGAGTGGAAGATGGTGGCCGAGACCAAGAAGATGCTCGACCCGAAGATCAAGCTGACGGCGACCTGCGTGCGCGTGCCGGTGTTCATCGGCCATTCGGAAGCGGTCAACATCGAGTTCGAGAAGCCGATCACCGCCGATGAGGCGCGCGAGATCCTGCGCGAGGCGCCGGGCTGCCAGGTCATCGACAAGCGCGAGGACGGCGGCTACATCACGCCGCTGGAATCGGCCGGCGAGGACGCCACCTTCATCTCGCGCATCCGCGAGGACTCGACCATCGACAACGGCCTGTCGATGTGGATCGTCTCCGACAATCTGCGCAAGGGCGCGGCACTCAATGCGGTGCAGATCGCCGAGCTGCTGGTCGAGCGCGGGCTGATCCAGCCGAAGAAGAAGGCGGCATAGTTCGCTCACGGCCCTATCGCCGCTAGCGCGGCTGGCCTCCGCGGGGGCGCCGGACGACCGGCGGCCCGCAGTCGCGGGCTCGGCCTTCGGCGGTTGTTTCGCTCACGGCCGTATCGCCGCTACGCGGCTGGCCTCCGCGGGGGCGCCGGACGACCGGCGGCCTGCGGTCGCAGGCTCGGCCTTCGGCCGTTTTGCGCCCTTCTCGCCGTTCACGGGGGGAAGGTTCCGGCAGGCGTATGAGGGGCAGCGCAGGCGTCTCAAATAGGCAGCAAGGCGCCGGCGTCACAGCCGGTTCTCCTCCGCTAGGTCCAACAGCAACTCCAGCGCCTCCGCCGCCCGGTCGGCGGGCACGAACAGATGATCGTGGTAGAAGGCCGAGACCGGATTGACGCCGATGCCGGCGGTGGCCAGCCGCGCGGTGATGGCGGCGAGGAAGCCGACCGCTTCCAGCGACGAATGGATGTTCAGCGTCAGCATCCGGCAGCGGAACACGTTTTTCAGTCCAGCGGCCTTGGCATGGTCTTCAAGCACGATCAGCGTCGTGCCCTCGCGCTCGCGAAATAGCATCACCGGGTGGAGCCTGTCGGGAGCGGGCGCATCGGGTGGCAACGTGGTGAAGACATGAACGCCGGCAAGCAATTCCGGCGTCATTGCCGCCAGCAACTGTTTCAGGTCGGTCTCTCCGGCCATCGGTTGCTTTTCGTTGTGCGATCAGGCGGCGGCTGCCGTCGAGCGTCGGCAGACACCCCTACGGATTTTCAATAACGCCCTCCATCTCACCTCGCAAGGTGGACTTGACCAGGTTCGTTGCCGGCTGAACTTGTACATCCGAGGTCGCCGTCCCCCGGAGTGAAAAAGAGCTGGAGGCGTGTCGGATCGCCGTCATGGGCCGCGTCCTTGGTTCGAGCTGGCGAAGGAGCCAGTGCTCACAACGACCGGAGGGAACATAATGACCATGTCTCAGGCAGCACCCGTCTCACCGCGTGCCCTGTGGGCCGGCCGCGTGCTCAGCGCCGTCATCGTGCTGTTCATGATCTTCGACGGCGTCATCAAGCTACCGCCGCTCGAAATCGTCACCCAGACCATGGTGCAGCTCGGCTGGCCGGCCGATGCCAATGTCTCGCGCATGCTCGGCACCATTGGATTGGTCTCGACAGCGCTTTACGCGCTGCCACGCACCTCGGTGCTCGGCGCCATCCTGCTCACCGCTTATCTCGGCGGCGCCGTCGCCACGCATGTGCGTATCGGCAGCCCTTTGTTCTCGCACATACTGTTCGGCGTCTATCTCGGCGCCGTCCTCTGGGGTGGCCTGTATCTGCGCGATCCAAGGGTGCGCGCGTTGTTCCCGTTTAGCCAATAGCGGCGACATCGAAAGCCGTTCGATGGTGGCCACGCTGCCAGAGCGGGCGCGGTCTGCCGCCGCCTTTCTACTCTTTGGATCAAATTGAGCGCCGCCGGGCGGCAGCCGATCTTCTTCTTTGGATCAAATCGCCTGGTTGCGAGTTAGGGGGTGCAGCGGCGAGGACGGCACCCTGTTGGAGAGGAACGACAATGAAAAAGGTGATGATCTTGATGGCCTTGCTGGTCCCGCTCGGTGCCTGCTCCCGTACTGAGCAAGGCGCGGCAGTTGGTGGCCTGGGCGGTGCGGCGGTCGGCGCTGCTGTGGCCGGCAACCCGACCAAGGGCGCGGTGATCGGCGGTGCGGCCGGCGCTTTGGCCGGTGCACTGATCGGCCGTGCCAGCGAAAGCGGCCAATGCCGTTATCGCGATCGTAACGGTCGTGTCTACGTTGCGAGTTGCCCGGAAGGCTATTGATCGGGCCGCATCATATGGATGCAATAGCAAAACGGCGGGCAGGGCCCGCCGTTTCGCGGTTGTGGAGATGATTTATTCGGCGCTGGCGGCTTCCGCCTCGGCCGGCGCGGCTGCGGCGGCGGCAACGGCCGCGGCGGCATCTTCCTGCGCCTTCTTCAGCAAGGCTGCGCGCTCCTGCGCCTTCTTGCCGGGCTCGGCCTTTTTCGGGTTGGCGCGCGCTTCGCGCTTGGCGATGCCGGCTTCATCGAGGAAGCGCAGCACGCGGTCGGTCGGCTGGGCGCCATGCGACAGCCAATGCTTGACGCGCTCGGCGTCGACCTTGACGCGTTCGCCGTCCTTGGGCAGCAGCGGATTCCACGAGCCGAGCGACTCGATGAAACGGCCGTCGCGCGGCGAACGCGCGTCGGCGACGACGACATGGTAATAGGGACGCTTCTTCGAGCCCGCACGGGCCAATCGGATTTTCAGTGGCATTTCTTTTCTCCTAAAAGCTCTGATTTGGTTGATCGGTTGGTGGCTAATCCTCAGCCGGTTTTCGCTACGCCGTTGGATGCGGCGATCTGCTCGTGATGGCGGATCACTTCGCGGACGACGAAGTTCAGGAATTTCTCCGCGAAATCCGGGTCGAGATGGGCGTCCTTCGCCAGTTGGCGAAGACGGGCGATCTGCTCCTGCTCGCGCGCCGGGTCGGCAGGCGGCAGGCCATGTTCCGCCTTCAGCACGCCGACTGCCTTGGTGCAGCGGAAGCGCTCGGCCAGCATGTGGATCAGCGCCGCGTCGATATTGTCGATCGAGGCGCGATAATTGGCCAGCGCCGCACGCGCGTCCGCCATGTCCTTCTCTTCGTTCATGGCGCCCTCACTTCTTCTTGCCGAGGCCATTCTTGCCAAGCATTGGCAGCCCGCCACCGCCCGGCAGGCCGGGAAGTTTCATGCCGCCGGGCAGCCCAGGCAGGCCACCGCCACCGGGAAGACCACCGGGCAGGCCCTTCATGCCGCCGAGCCCGGCCGCCTGCGCCTGCTTCTGCAAGGCTTCGAGCTGCTTGGGGTCCATCTTGGAGAGGTCCGGCATGCCGCCGCCCATCATGCCGCCTCCGGGACCGCCTGGGCCGCCAGGCATCATGCCGCCGAGCCCCATCTTGGAAGCGAGGCCGCCCATCATGCCGCGCATCAGGCCGCCGCCTTTGCCCTTGCCGCCCATCGCCTTCATCATGTCGGCCATGCCGCGATGCATCTTCAACAGTTTGTTGATTTCGGCCGCGTCGGTACCCGAGCCGGCGGCGATGCGCTTCTTGCGCGAGTGCTTCAGAATATCGGGGTTGGCACGCTCGGCCTTGGTCATCGACGAGATGATGGCGAGCTGGCGACCGAACATCTTGTCGTCGAGCCCGGCGGCGGCCATCTGGTCCTTCATCTTGCCCATGCCGGGCATCATGCCCATGATGCCACCCATGCCACCCATTTTCGACATTTGCTGAAGCTGGCCGGCGAGGTCGTTCAGGTCGAACTTGCCCGACTGCATCTTCCTGGCCATCGCCGCGGCCTGTTCGGCGTCGATGTTCTCGGCCGCTTTTTCGACGAGGCTGACGATGTCGCCCATGCCGAGGATGCGGTCGGCGATGCGCTTGGGGTGGAATTCCTCCAGCGCGTCCATTTTTTCGCCGGTGCCGATCAGCTTGATCGGCTTACCGGTGACGGCGCGCATCGAGAGCGCCGCACCACCGCGGCCGTCGCCGTCCATGCGGGTCAGCACGAGGCCGGTGATGCCGACGCGCTCGTCGAAGCTTTTTGCCAGATTGACGGCGTCCTGGCCGGTCAGCGAATCGGCGACCAGCAGGATCTCGTGCGGCGACGACATCTTCTTGATGTCGGCCATCTCGACCATCAACGGCTCGTCGATATGGGTGCGGCCGGCGGTGTCGAGGATGACGACGTCATGGCCGCCGAGCTTGGCCGCCTGCACGGCGCGGCGGGCGATATCGACCGGCGTCTGGCCGGCGACGATCGGCAATGTGGCGACCTTGACCTGCTCGCCGAGCTGGCGGAGCTGCTCTTGCGCGGCGGGACGCCGCGTGTCGAGCGAGGCCATCAAGACTTTCTTGTTTTGACGGTCGGCGAGGCGCCTGGCGATCTTGGCCGAGGTCGTCGTCTTGCCGGAACCCTGCAAGCCGACCATCATGATGACGACCGGAGCCGGTGCATTGAGGTCGATGGCGACGCCCTCGGCGCCGAGCATCTCGACCAGCTCGTCATGGACGATCTTGACGACCATCTGGCCGGGCTTGATCGACTTGACCACGGCGGCGCCGACGGCCTTCTCGCGCACCTTGTCGGTGAAGGAACGCACCACTTCCAGCGCCACGTCGGCCTCGAGCAACGCACGGCGCACCTCGCGCAGCGCCGCCGAGACATCAGCCTCCGACAAGGCGCCGCGGCCGGTGAGGCCGTTCAGGATCGAACCAAGGCGCTCTTGCAGGGACTCAAACATTGGTCAACCCGCCGCGCGACAGCGCCTTGGATTCATTTTGACCCCTGTCGGGCCGAAGGCCCTCCACGCCTCTTGTGCGTTCCTGTAGCGATTCAAACATTCTTTTTCCTTTTCCCTGGCACCCGGATGATGCCCGAGAGGTAATGCGTTCGCGCCAACTGTCCAAGCAAAAGCCGGTCCGGGCAAAGCCCAAAGCCAAAAAGCACCCGGGGGCGCACAGCGCTGCCGGGTGTTGGCCTCCGGGATCGATTTACGGCACTTCACCTCAAAGAGGTTTCGGCGTCCCGGTCGGTTTGCTCGGAGGAATACTCGTCGCGGAATTCGCGGCGTGTAGACAGGAAATCGGCCGCAGAGTCAAGCTTTGGTCAAGCTTTGCGTCAAATAGCTCAGGACGACCAGGCAATGCACATCAGCGCACGCTGCCGGCGCGCGCCATATCCGGCTCGACCTTCAGCGGTGAGCGCGGATGTAAAAGCAGCAGAACGGTCAACAGGCTGCTGACGATGCCGATCGAAGCGATGAGGACGGCGTCTGAAGTCGTCCAGCCCGCGGCTTCGAGCGGCTTGGCGTTGAACAGGGCGAAGGAATTATAGCTTTGCTGGTGCGAAATCAGCAGGAAGCCGGTCAGATTGTTGCCGAGATGGGCGCCAAAGCCGGCACCGAGATTGCCGGTTGCATAGACCAGAAGCGTCAGCAGCAGCGCAAAGGCAGCGATCGAGGCCAGCACGCAGGCATTGATGGCAGCGCTTGAACCTGGGCTCCAGTGCAGGGAGGTGAACAGCAATCCCGGCAGCAGCGCCCAGATGAAAGAGTTCCGGAACCGGCTCGCCAGGCCCCTGAGCAGATAACCGCGAAACAGCATCTCCTCCGACGAGGTCTGCAGAAAGGTCAGGGCGGCGATCGGGATCAGGAACAAAAGCCACGCGGACAGGCCGATCGCGCCGCGCGCGATGTCGGGCTGCAAACCATAAAGCAGGATCTCGGAAAGCAGCGAGGTGATCAGCACCGCGGTCAGTCCTTTCAGGAACCCCGACCAAGAAATGCGCCGGCTGACGCCAATCAGGGCTGTCAGCTTCTCTTGATGGATCCAGCGCATGGCAGCCCAAAGGCCGAGCCAGATTCCGGCAAATGAAGCCAGCGCCGCAAGGATGCCTGCAGGAGAGGCCATGAAATCCTGCACCGCTCCCCCACCTGGCGGGGCGGTGCCAGACGATGCCTGCCAAACGGCAAAGGCATAGGTGCCGCCGAACAGCACGGCGGCAATGGTTCCGAGCCAGAACAGGATGACGACCACCGCTCCAAGCAGAAGCCGCGGCAAAGTGGTCTTGTTGTTGGCGGTGTGCCGGTACTGTTGGAAGGCGGTTGGGTCGATCGTCACGCGGGCTCGCTGGCTGGTGCTTCGGCTCGCAAGGTCTAGAACATCGGCCCCAATGTGGAAACCGGTATTGCAGCGGCAATGCCGGCTTGTGGCAATGTCGGGAGTGCGAGCGGCCGCCATTACAGGGCGACCGCCCTGTTTGTATCGTCAGCGCACGACGTACACGATACGCCGGCTGCCCGGATCGACCAGTGCCGGCTGGCCGTTCACATAGACGTAACGGTAATCATAGTCCGGAATCTCGCGCAGCTCGACGGTGTCAGGCAACGTCGCGCCCGTCACCACCTCACCCTCGAGATAGACCGGATCGAGCCGATGCGTACGTACATAGGTACGGATCTCGGCCGGCGGTCTCCGGATAGGCTCGATCGCCTCGCCGGCGACGATTGCTCCGGTATAGCTGTCGGAATACTCGACGCTATCGGCGGGCGGCGTCACGACGGCAATGTCGGCGCTGGCCGGACGCTGTGTCAGGACCACACGGCTGCCGCCGAAATCGGCCGTCACATAGTCGGAATAGACCCAGCCCTGGCCGTTGGCCTCGGCGATGGTGCACCATTTGCTGTTGGCGATGCAGCCGTCGAGCGTCGCCGACTGGCCGGCCGCAAGCACGCCGATCACCGGATATTGCGGGCCGGGGCCGGCGCGTACATTGAGATCAGTGATGGCCGAGACGGCGGTGTCGGCCAAAGCAGAGCCCGACATCGCTATGAGCGCTCCGGCCACCGCCGGAAACAATATGCGTTTCATGGTCTTCTCTCCGTTTCACAGTCCCTTGGCACGGAAAACGAAGCAAAGCCGCATGCGTTCCGGCTAAAAGGCTTCGGCCGGCTCACGATTTGTTCCAGTCGTTTTCGGCAGGTCGGTCAAAAGCTCGTGAACAAAAGCAAGTTTTTGCGCCGCCACGTCCGAGATGACGAAGGGATAGAGATCGGGCAGGCCCATGCAGCGGTTGATCGAGTTGGACGCCTCCGACAGCACCAGCCAGCGGTCGAGAATCCTTTCGAAGGGCTCTGGGCTGGCGGCGGGTTCCGATGGTGCCGGCTGCAACTTGCCGCCGGTATCGGCGCGCGGCAGCTCGTTGGCTTCAACGGTTTCCAGCCGGCCGAGCGGGAAATTCAGGGCATGCACCATCTCCAGTGTGTCGGTGATGTGCATGTGATGCGCCCATGTCTCGGCCCAGTCCTCCCATGGGTGCGACGTCGCATAGGCCGAGATATGGCGCTGCTGCCAGTCGGGCGGCGCGCCATCGGCATAATAGGTCTTCAGCGCCTGTTCGTAGCCGGCGCGCTCGTCGCCGAACAAAGCGCGAAAACCGGCAAGCTTTTGCGAATCGTCGCGGATCAGGCGGTCCCAGTAATAATGGCCGAGCTCATGGCGGAAATGGCCGAGCAGCGTGCGGTAGTTCTCGCCCATCTCGACGCGCCGCCGTTCGCGCTCTGCCGAATCCGCCTCGGCGACGTTGAGCGTGATCCGGCCGTTGTCATGACCGGTCAGGATACGTTCGCCGCCCGGACCGCCGCCGATCGGATCGGCAAGAAAATCGAAAGCGAGACCGATCTCGTCGCCAACGTCCTGCTTGGGTGCGACCGGCAGGCCGAAGGCGAGCAGCGAATAGACGGCACGCTTCTTTGCCGCCTCGACACGGATCCAGCGGCGGCGGTTGCCGTCGACCGACAGATCCGGGATCAGCTGGTTCAGCGCACAGGCGCGGCAGAAGGCGTGGCCGGGCTCCGCCATCCAGTTGCAGGCGCATTCGTCGGCATTGGTGCAATAGAAGACCTCGGCGCCGGACAGCGCGAAGCGCGCATGCTCGGGATCGTAGAGCACGAGGCTGGCGCAGTTCAGGCATTGCGCGTTCTCGAAATAGAGACGGTGGTCGCAATGCGGGCAGTCGAAAAGCTTCATTGGCGTCTCAAATCATTCGAAATGCGGAGGACGATACGAGCAGGAGAACGCCAAACGCCTGTCAGCTGCCGACGTTCCTGCCGGCTGATGCTATTTTGCCGCAAGCTGGGCGACGACCTCCTCCTTGGCCACTGCCTCGCCCGACAATCTGGCGCCGCCGCAGGTCTGCATCAGCGGACCGGCCAAATGCTCGCCGGCGAAGAAGATCTTTTCCGCCACGGGCTGCATCAGCGTGGCGCGCACTTGCGAGCGGCCGGGCCGCCGCCGCCGCATAGCACACAAACCGCTCAGCGCCCCGCCGATGATCACGACATCAACGTCTTCCATGCTTATTCTGTCCCCGCCACAATAATTACTTGATCGTAGGCAAATTCCCGGGCGTCCGCCAGTGTGGTGGATTTGAGGTTCCTGCTGTATTGAGTGCATCGGCGTGGCGCCGGGGCAGTGACAAGCAGGTGTTTCGCAGGCAAGTTCGCAATAGGGAACGTGATTCAGGCAACCAGGAGAGCAGCATGGCATTTCTTGCCAAGGGGAAGATGTTTGTAGTGGCCACGGTGGTGGCGGTGCTTGCGCTGGCGACGGGCGCGCAGGCGGCGGCCAGCTGTGGCAAGAGCGGCGCCGGCTTCGAGGCATGGAAACCGGAGTTCGCCGCGGAGGCGAAGGCCGACGGTGTCGGCTCGAAGGGTCTGGCCGCTCTGGCTCGCGCAACCTACGCGACAAAGACGATCTCCGTCGACCGCGCCATCCATAAGGCTTTCAGCGGCTCGGTGGAAGCTTTCATGAAGCGCCGTGGCGCGTCCGCGATCATTGCCAGGGGCCGTGCGCTGAAGAAGGCCAATGCTGCGCTGTTCGACAAGATCGAACGGAATTACGGCGTGTCGCCGGGCGTGTTGCTCGCCATCTGGGGCATGGAGACCGGCTTCGGTTCCGCCATGGGCAACCAGAATACGGTCTCCGCCATTTTAACGCTGGCCTATGACTGTCGCCGTCCGGAGTTCTTCTACCCGCATGCCATTGCGGCCCTGAAGCTGGTTGATCGCGGAGCGTTGAGCGCCTCGTCGGTCGGTGCCGCGCACGGCGAGATTGGCCACACGCAGTTCCTGCCCGGAAATGTTTTGACGTATGGTGTCGGAAACAAAAATCTGCGCGACAAGAGCACTGCGTTGGCTTCCACCGCCAACTTCCTCAAGAGTCATGGTTGGCGGGCCGGCGCGAGTGCGCAGGCGAATATGGGCGCAATCGCTGGCTGGAATTCCGCGAGCGTCTATCAACAGGCCATCGCCCGCATGGCCACGGCGATCGATGCCGACTGACAGGATATAAACGCAAAAATGACTGGGCTCGGTTGGAAGCGCGAGGCGAGCATGAAGAGTCTCGCAACAGCGCAGGGCTTGCCTTGCCCTTTGGAACCTAGCTAGGACAGGCGATGATCTCGCTCTCGATCGTTGATTTCGATGCGGACCCCGAGGGGGTGACTGCGATCCTAAGCCTCGAACCGACACGCATAGTCCGCAAGGGCGACCCGATGCGTAACGGTTCCCCGCGCAAGAAGAATGGATGGAGCCTCGATGGTCCGCGGCAAAGGCTCCGGAGTGGGGCCGAGCACGAGAATGCGGTCAACTACCTGATCGAGCAGATGCGAGGTCGGGAGGAGGCCTTCGCACGGCTGTGGCAGGAAGTGCGGCCAAAGCAGATAACTATCTACGGCGGGTTCTATCAGCCCTACGACGTACAGTGCGGCATTTGGCTTGAGCCGTCCGCGATGAGGGTGCTCGCGGATTGCGGTGTTGGCTGGGGCCTCGACCTTTTCGTTGAGGACGAAGCTCACCAACATGGAAGTGAGGTGTGAGCAGCCGTCCTGTCCGCATTGGGTCGTTTGCCGACTGGCTGGTTCCAAACTTGAGCGGGGTCTGATTCATAAGGGCATGAGCCGATACGATCTGACCGACTTCGAATGGCGGGCGATCGAGCCGCTGTTGCCCAACAAGCCGCGAGGCGTGCCGCGCGTAGACGACCGCCGGGTGCTGAACGGCATCTTCTGGGTGCTGCGATCGGGTGCGCCATGGCGCGATCTGCCCGAGCGCTACGGGCCTCGCACCACTGGCTACAACCGCTTCGTTCGATGGCGGATAGCAGGTGTCTGGGATCGGCTGATGGACGCCATTACCGAGGCCCATGACGGCACGGTGCAGATGATCGACACCTCTATTGTTCGCGTCCATCAGCAGGGTGCGACGGCAAAAAGGGGAATCGAGATCATTGTCTCGGTCGTTCCCGAGGCGGGCTGACGACCAAAATCCATGCTCTTGTCGACGCCGAAGGCAGGCCGATCAAGCTGACGCTCACGGCAGGTCAAATGAGTGACATCGCCTACGCAGCGGACTTATCAAGGATTTGCCCGAGGGTGCCATGCTGCTCGCCGACAAGGGCTATGATGCCAACGCGTTGCGCAATGCCGTCACCGAGCAAAAGGCATGGGCCAACATCCCGCCCAAGGCCAACCGCAAGGACCCGATGTGCTTCAGCCCCTTCCTCTACAAGGCCCGCAACCTCGTCGAACGCTTCTTCAACCAGGCCAAGCAGTTCCGTCGCATCGCAACTCG
Organism: Mesorhizobium sp. M0437; assembly: GCF_040321335.1. NCBI lineage: Bacteria > Pseudomonadati > Pseudomonadota > Alphaproteobacteria > Hyphomicrobiales > Phyllobacteriaceae > Mesorhizobium > Mesorhizobium sp. M0437. The sequence goes on along the minus strand of NZ_JAMYRK010000022.1, from coordinate 77,109 downwards.
ATATGACAAAACTACCTCAAACTCGTCTCCGTCCGTATCTGGCTACGCGGTAACGAGTCTACGTCCTAGTCTAGAGCTTTGTTTTAACGCAATCCCGGACGGAAAACCGTTTCACGCTTTTCCTGGAATTGCGCTATTCGACCGAAAGTCCGGCCAAGCCCCGGGCGTGGAAACTTCGTCAAACACCGCCATCGGCCCGGTCGCGGTAAGGACGACGGACGCCGTTTCGCGCCCGAATACGCGAAGCGGGGCCGGCAATTCATATTGCTTGAGGAAAGGATTGCCGGAAGAAACGTCGTTCCAGCCGAGCTTTGCGGGCGCATCGGGGCGGTCGGTCAGCCAAAGGGCAAAACCACTATATGTCGGAACGTCAGCCCTGCACTCGACCAGCGCGGGAAGGTCGAGGGAGGGGGGTCATCGTTGGCTTTGGCGACGGCCAAGTTCGCCAGGACAGCCAACGCGGGCAGGAAACCAGCTCCAAGCGTGGCCAAGCGCCTGGGCACATCACGCTCAATAATGCACGTAGCCGCTCAACGGGCATTTCTGGGAAATGGGAATCTGGAAGGGGCCGTCAAAACTTTTGCAGGTACGGAATTTGGAATTCCGCGGCGCCGGGGTAGCCGCTTTTGGCTTGTCCCCGATGACCGTCGGGACTCTGGGACCCTGCGCGTAGCCGCTCAACGGGCATTTCTGGGAAGCGGGAATCTGGAAGGGGCCGTCAAAACTTTTGCAAGTATGGACCTTGGATGTTTGCGCCGCCGGGACTTGCGTGGACTGACCCGCGGTAAAGACGGCCACCGCCGCAAGCAGAAGAAAAAGTCTGTTTTTCACTGTCAAAGCCCTCCGACCCGCACGAGAAGTAAGATCAAATCACGGAAAGGTCAAACAGGAAACGATCTGAAATCGCGGCTTCTATTATATTAGAGACGCCAAATAAAACCCGGTGTCCTCACCGGGTTCCTAACTCATCTAAGCATTGGGCCTGTTGGGAATATCAACCCTTGCGATTGCGCGCCGCCAGTGTCCGCAGCCTCAGCGCGTTGAGGCGGATGAAACCTTCTGCATCCTTCTGGTCGTAGGCGCCGCGGTCGTCCTCGAAGGTGACCAGCGCGTCGGAATAGAGCGTCTTCCTCGACTTGCGGCCGCTGACCATGACGTTGCCCTTGTAGAGCTTCAGCCGCACGGTGCCTTCGACGTCTTCCTGGCTCTTGTCGATCATCGCCTGCAACATCAGCCGCTCGGGCGCGAACCAGAAGCCATTGTAGATGAGCTCGGCATAGCGCGGCATGAACTCGTCCTTGAGATGGGCGGCACCGCGGTCGAGCGTGATCGATTCGATCGCCCGGTGGGCGGCGATCAGGATGGTGCCGCCGGGGGTCTCGTAGACACCGCGCGATTTCATGCCGACGAAACGGTTCTCGACCAGGTCGAGCCGGCCGATGCCATTGTCACGGCCGAGATCGTTCAGCGCCGCCAACATCGTCGCCGGCGACAGCTTCTTGCCGTTGAGCGCGATCGGATCGCCCTTGAGGAATTCGATCTCGATCTCGGTGACCTTGTCCGGCGCGTCCATCGGCGAGATGGTGCGCTGGTGGACGAATTCCGGCGGTTCCGTCCACGGGTCCTCCAGCACCTTGCCCTCGGAAGACGAATGCAGCAGGTTAGCGTCGACCGAGAAAGGCGCATCGCCCTTCTTGTCCTTCGGCACCGGGATCTGGTGCTGCTCGGCGAAGTTGATGAGATCGGTCCGCGACTTGAACGACCAATCGCGCCACGGCGCGATCACCTTGATGTCGGGGTTGAGCGCATAGGCCGACAGCTCGAAACGCACCTGGTCGTTGCCTTTGCCGGTGGCGCCATGCGCGATCGCATCGGCGCCGGTCTCCCTGGCGATCTCGACAAGATGTTTCGAGATCAGTGGCCGGGCGATCGAGGTGCCGAGCAGATATGTGCCTTCATAGACAGCGTTGGCGCGGAACATCGGAAAGACGAAATCGGATACGAACTCCTCGCGGACATCGACGATGCGGATGTCCTTGATGCCCATCATCTCGGCCTTGCGCCTGGCCGGCTCCAGTTCGCCACCCTGGCCGAGATCGGCGGTGAAGGTCACGACCTCGGCGCCGAGCTCGGTCTGCAGCCATTTCAGGATGATCGAGGTATCAAGGCCGCCGGAATAGGCGAGCACGACTTTCTTGACGGCTTTTGCTTTCGACATGGTGGGCAGTTCCGCGACAGGGGTTCTTCGCGGGCGAGGTATCACGGCGTTTTAGGCCAGCGCAAGGGACGAACGATGCCTGGACCAGATGCTTCATCTCCAAGAGGCTGGCGAGGACACGGCTCTTGCGCTATGGCTGCGCCGTCTTTTGCCGCTACGAGACGAGCCATGTCCTTCATCCCCGACAGTACGACGCTTATCCAGTTCTCCATCGCCACCTTCATCCTGGCGATCACGCCCGGGCCTGACATGACGCTGTTCGTGTCGCGCACGCTGAGCCAGGGCCGTGCCACCGGCTTTGCCTCGATGGCCGGCGCCTTGTGCGGCACGCTGATCCACACCACGCTGGTGGTGGTCGGCGTCTCGGCGCTGATCGTCGCCTCGCCGATGGCGTTCTTCGTGCTGAAGATTTTCGGCGCCGGCTATCTGGTCTTCCTGGCATGGCAGGCGATCACAAAAGGGTCGGCGTTTTCACCGGAGAAGAAGAGCGGGCCGCAGATCTCGCTGTTCCGCAGCTGGGCGGCGGGGCTCGGGGTCAATCTGCTCAACCCGAAGATCATCCTGTTCTTCATGACCTTCCTGCCGCAATTCGTCTCCGCGCATGATCCCGACGCGCCGGGAAAGCTGTTCTTCCTCGGCGCGATGTTCGTCGTGCTGGCGATCCCGGTGACGGCGCCGATGGTGCTGGCGGCGGAAAAATTCTCGGCCGCGATGAAATCCAGCCCGCGTGTGACCCGCGTCGTCGACTATCTGTTTGCCGGAGTTTTTTCGGCCTTCGCGCTCAAGATCCTGACGGCCCAGGCGAAATAGGGCGTCCGATCTGACGCCAGCTTCCGGCCGAGCGGCCGGCGCTCAGCCAGTAGAAAATACCGCCGACCATGCCGCAGCCGATCACCGCCAGCATGACGCTGGTATTGGTAACCTCGAAATTGGCATCGGCCGTCTGGTGGACGAAGCCAAGGAAGACCGCCGCCACCGCTGCGCCCGCCAGCGCATAGAACAGCCAGTCACGCCGGCCAAGGATCTCGGAGACGAGGATGGCGATGGCGGCCGGCATGAAGGCGAAATAGGCGACGAACAGCGCGACGAAGGGGATTGAAAACCACAGCGACGCCTGCGCCGCCGGTTGCGTCTCGTCCGTTATCAGCCCAAGAGACGCCAGGAACATGACGTTAAGGAAGGCGCTTGCCGCCAGCGAAGCAACGCCGTAGCCGACAAGGATGACGGCGAAGCGGATCAGATAGGCGACGAGGCGGTTCACGCGAATTGTCCGGGCATTTGCAGGAACCGGCTCTCGACCAGGCGATAGACGGCTCCTGCCAAGCTTCCCGCAATGATTAGGGCCACCAACACGTCAACGTCCGGTGGCCTCTGTGCCGACGGATGCAGTTTCCAGACCGCAAATACGCACGTCCCAACGAAAGCTCCCCCGACGACAAAAAGAATCCAGCGTCTCGCCTCGAGAACTTGGGAAGCAATGACCATCGGGATTGCCAGCGGTGCGCCAAAGATGCCTGCGATCATCGCTCCAAGCAGCAACAGCGACCAACTATCTCGAGTGGACAGGAAAGCGGGAACACGCCACCACATCAGTGCATCGAGCAGGAAAAAGACCAGAGACATGGTGAAGGCAGCCAGGGCGTAGCAGAGCAAAGTCACTGCCAATCGCCTGAGGTATTTCACGCCTCGCCATGCCCCGCGATCATCATCGCTTCCAGCGCCAGCCGGTCGACCTTGCGCATGCGCTCGGAGTCCGACTTGAGCTGGCCGCAGGCGGCCAGGATGTCGCGGCCGCGCGGCGTGCGGATCGGCGAGGCATAGCCGGCATTGTTGATGTAGTCGGCGAATTTCTCGATCGTCTCCCAGTCCGAGCACTGGTAGTTGGTGCCCGGCCACGGATTGAACGGGATCAGATTGATCTTGGCGGGGATGCCCTTGAGCAGCTTGACCAGCGCCTTGGCGTCCTCGATCGAATCGTTGACGTCCTTCAGCATGACATATTCGAAGGTGATCCGCTTGGCGTTGGACAGGCCGGGATAGGCACGGCAGGCAGCGATCAGTTCGTTCAGCGGATACTTCTTGTTGATAGGCACCAAAAGGTCGCGCAGATCGTCGTTGGTGGCGTGCAGCGAGATCGCCAGCATGACGCCGATCTCCTCACCGGTGCGGAAGATCTCGGGCACCACGCCGGACGTCGAGAGCGTGATCCGCCTCTTCGACAGGGAAAGCCCGTCGCCGTCGGATGCGATAAGCAGGGCCTTCTTCACCGCCTCGAAATTGTAGAGCGGCTCGCCCATGCCCATCATGACGACGTTGGACACTTTCCGCCCCTCGGCCGGCACGATGGCGCCGTCGGGCGTGTCGCGGTCGGGGAAATCGCCAAGCCGGTCCCGGGCGGTCAAGAGCTGGGCGAGGATTTCCTCGGCGGTCAGGTTGCGCACCAGTTTCTGCGTGCCGGTGTGGCAGAAGGAGCAGGTCAGGGTGCAGCCGACTTGCGAAGAGATGCAGAGCGTGCCGCGGCCTTCTTCGGGAATGTAGACGGTCTCGATCTCGACCGGCCGGCCGGCGCCGCGCGGCGGAAAGCGGAACAGCCATTTGCGGGTTCCGTCGGAGGAAATCTGCTCCTCGACGATCTCGGGCCTGGCGACGGTGAAATGCCTGTCGAGCGCGGCGCGCAGATCCTTGGAGATGTTGAACATGCCGGCGAAGTCGGAAACGCCGCGCACATAGATCCAATGCCAGAGCTGTTGGGCGCGCATTTTCGCCTGGCGCTCCGGCACGATGCCGGCGGCGACGAGGGCGGCCCCGAGTTCGGCGCGCGTCAAGCCGATCAGCGACGGTTTTTCAGGCGTCGTGCGGGTGCGCAACGCGTCACGCGCGCCTTCGGCGGTAAGATCGAATGAAAGGGTCATTGTTGCGCCAATATAAGCGATTTGCGGCCGAATACAGCATCGTGCCCGAAATGAAGCGCGGCGCATAGCACAGGTTAGCGGCGGAGTCATGCCGGGGTTCTTCCTTCTCCCCTTGTGGGAGAAGGTGGCCGAGCGAAGCTCGGTCGGATGAGGGGTGTTCCAGCTTGGCGCCGACGGCGTTCCGTCCAACACCCCTCTTCCGTCTCGGCGCTGCGCGCCGATCCACCTTCTCCCACAAGGGGAGAAGGGAAGACCGCGCCTAACCGCCTACTTGCACTTCGCGATCGAGGCCAGCGCCGCCGAGATGCCCTTCAGCGAGAAGACGTAGGTGGTGGTGTTGCCGCGGCCGGACTTGGCCGACACCTTCATGTCGGTGCCGGTCTTCATCGCGGCGATCAGCACCGGCTCCTCGGCGGCGTTCTCGACCCAGGCCGACTTGCCGCGCGTGAACATCGAAAAAGACTTCTTGTCGATGGTGACGGTGGCCTTGGAACCTTCCTTGAAGGTATAGCCGGCGATGAATTGCGGCTCGTAGGACACTTGCTGCCCCGGCCGCTGGCTGACGAAGAAGAACATGTCGCCGTGATCGAGCGTCGGCGGCTGCTTGTCGGTTGGCACCGTCAGGACATAGCAGACCTTGCCGCCGCCCGACGCCTGATAACTGTAGGTGCCCCAGGCATTATGCTGGCCGATCTTGGTTGCCGACTGCGCCAGCGCGGGCGCCGTCAAGGCCACCAGGGCCAGGCTGGAAACTATAGCAATCAATCCGCGCATCGCTTTTCCCGTATTCCACTGGTGCGGCGGCAGGCCGGCTCGGCGTCCTGCCCGTCGCTTCATTTTGATTTAATCTGGGTTACCAAACGGTGAATTTCTCCTTAGAAAAGGATGTTCACGCCAGGAAACCGCCGCCGTCTTCGCGCTGCCGCTGGAAAAAGCGGCTGGCGCAATGTCCCTGCCGCGACTTGGAGGCCACGAAAACGGCAAGAGTTTGACTTTTCAAGCAGCTAGGTCTTGCGGCGATTCTCGCTTTTTGAGGTGCGTGACGAATTTCCCTGCAGGCGGTACCATGTCTGCGTTCGCCGCCACGGCGCTCGGCCGGGGTGCCCTCCCCGGCGGCTCACGGGAGATTTGGCCATGGCCATTTCCGAGACAGTTCTGATCCTGGCGGGCGGCACATTCGTCCTGGCGATCGTGTTCGGCGTTCGTGTCGCCGTCCGCGTGGCGGCCGGTGGCGCGGTGCCCCGGTCGGATGGCGGGGAGGCGGCGGGCGGATCGGGCGCCCCCGACTTGGCCGGGGTCATTGCGTTGCCACCTTTGATCTTCCTCGGCTTCCTGGTGGCGGCAACCGTGCTCGAGGTGCTCGTGCCGCTCCCGGTTATGGCCGGGCAGGCGTTCGCCCGCTATCTGACCGGCGCCGTGCTCGCGGTGTGCGGCTTCGTGTTCATCTTTATGGCAGCGGGCCGCTTTCAGGCCGCTGGAACCAACATACCACCGACCTTGCCGACGACGGCGCTGGTCGTCGACGGTATCTATCGGCGCACTAGGAATCCGTTCTATCTGGGAACGACCCTCATCTATTTGGGCCTCGGCGTCGCGGCCGGAAGTCTTTGGGCTATTGCGCTCGTCGTCCCGCTGCTGTGGGTGATCAATACCGGCGTTATCGCGCCGGAAGAGCGCTATCTCGAGCGGAAGTTCGGAGATGCCTATCGCGCCTACAAGGCGCGGGTGCGGCGGTGGGTTTGACGGCCGGAAAATCGGTTCTCACGCGATTTTTTGCGCCGCACCGGCTCAGCTCTTGTCGGCGATGGCCTGCCTGGCGGCGAGCCGGTGCGCCGGCGTGATGTGGGCGCTGACGGCGGTAATCGCGGCGGTCAGCACGGCGATGTCGTCGGTGAAGCCTAGCCCAAGGATGAAATCGGGGATGACGTCCGTCGGCAGCACGAAATAGCCGAGCGCAGCAAGCAAGGTGCCCTTGGCGCGAAGCGGCGTCTTCTTGTCCATGGCACAGTAATAGGCGGCGACCACCTCTTCCATGAACGGGATCTGCCGGGCGGCCTTCTTCGCCGTACGCCAGAACTTTTCGCGCACTTCGCTCTCGTTGCCCGGCTTGCTGCCGAGGCCGAAGAAATCAAAACCGGATTTTTGCGCCATCAACCTCTCCTTGCGGCCGTCGCGTGGCTTCACGCGTGACCGCGAGGCAAAATGTGGTGAAAGCCGAACCTCGCTGCAAGGTGCAGACAGGCTCAGCCGCCGAAATAGCGGTTCATTTTCCTGGCCAGATCGAAATCCAGCGCGGTCAGGCCGCCGGCGTCGTGCGTGCTGAGCGTCACGTTTACCGTCTTATAGACGTTCGACCAGTCGGGATGGTGGTCCATCTTCTCCGCGGCCAGGGCGACGCGGGCCATGAAGGCAAAGGCTTCGGAGAAATTCTTGAAGGTGAAGGTGCGGGTGATCGAGCCGCCATCCTTGGCCAGCGACCAGCCGTCGAGGCCGGCAAGTTCGGCGCGGATCGCCTCTTTTGCTAGTTTCTCCCTGGCCATGTCCGTCTACCGCATGATCCGCGAAGCGTCGGCGGCGCCGACCAAACGGCTGGCGACGCGGTTGTCAGCACCTGAAAGCCGCCAGGCCTCCTCGACGACGTAAGGGCCGCCGCCGACCGAATCGCGCGACGACATCAGCACGAAGCGGCCGACCCGGAACGGCAGCGTCGAAAAATTGCCGCGCGCCGACAGATACTGGGCGACATCGAGTGGGCTCGAATTGCGCAGGCGGGCCAGCGTCACATGCGGCATGAACTTGCGCGGGTCGGCCGGGATGCCGAGCCGCTGGCAGATGCGCTCGATCTCGGCCTGCAATGCGGAAAGATCGGGCGAAGCGGCGACCCCGGCCCACACCGCATGCGGCTTCTTCTGGCCGAAGGCGCCGACGCCGGACAGCGTCAGCGGGAAGGACGGGCGGTGAACACGGTCAAGCGCATTGGCGATGTCGTCGGCGACATGGCCCTCGACATCGCCGATGAAGCGCAGCGTCAGATGATAGTTTTCGACGTCGATCCAGCGGGCTCCCGGCAGGCCGCCCCTGAGCAGGGACAGCGAAAGAGCGGCATCACGCGGTATCTCGAGGGCGGTAAAAAGACGCGGCATGGGAAGCCTCCTGTCCTCGAATCGAACTCTTGCCCCTAGCGAATCATCGATATCCAAACGGGGCAAGGGGTTTGTTGGTCGCAGGCCTGCCTAAAAGCTTCCCCTGCGGAAGGTGTTGCGACGGCGAACCCTCGCCTTCAGGAATTGCCCCGGACCGCTTCAATGGTCTTCTCCACACTGGGCAGGATACCCTCGACGATGCGGTCGACGCCTCGGGCGTTTGGATGAAGGCCGTCCTCGAGTTGCAGGACGGATTGACCGGCGATGCCCTCGAGAAAGAAAGGATAGAGCGGCACGCCATATTTTTCAGCCAGTCGCGGAAAGGTCGCGTCGAAGGCGTTCTGGTAGTCGGCGCCGAGATTGGGCGCCGCGCGCATTCCGGCAAGCAAAACGGCGATCTTGCGCTGCTTCAGCTTTGCCAGCATGGCGTCCAGGTTCTTTTCCGCTATGGCGGGCGAAACGCCGCGCAGCATGTCGTTGGCGCCGAGCTCCAGGATGACCAGTTGCGTGCCGTCCGGCACCGACCAGTCGAGCCGCGACAGACCGCCGCTCGTCGTATCGCCGGAGACGCCGGCGTTGGCGACCGTGACATCGTAGCCCTTGGCGCGCAGCGCCGCCTGCAGCTTCTCGGTGAAGCCCTGACCTGGCCCGAGGCCATAACCCGCCATCAGGCTGTCGCCGAAACCGACAATGGTGAATGGTTCAGCACGCGCCGACGAAATGGCGCCGCAAATGGCGAGGAAAAGGGCGAACGCTGCGGCAAAGGTATGTTTGAAAGCCATGCGGCAGGCCCCATATGACCAGGAACATCTGTTGGCGAAGGCAGGTTTTCGTCTTTGTCGAGCATCGGATGCACTAGCCTTCATCCCCCATATAGGACGATTTGATTTTGGAAGAAGCCGTCATTTCGCTGAAAGACGTATCGCTGACGCTCGGCGAAGGTGCATCCTCGGTCCATGTGCTGAAGGGCGTCAGCCTCGATGTTGCGGGCGGCGAAGCGACCGGCATCGTTGGACCTTCAGGTTCGGGAAAGTCGACATTGCTGATGGTTTTGGCCGGACTTGAAAGGGTCGATTCGGGTACGGTCCGAATTGCCGGCGAGCAGCTCAACGGCAAAAGCGAAGACGAGATCGCATCGTTTCGAGGACGAAACATCGGCATCGTGTTCCAGTCGTTCCATCTCATCCCCAATATGACGGCGCTGGAAAACGTTGCCGTCCCGCTGGAGCTTGCCGGCCATGTCGATCCATTCGGCGTGGCGGCACGCGAGCTGGCGGCGGTGGGCTTGAGCGATCGCGTCACCCATTACCCCGGCGAATTGTCTGGCGGCGAGCAGCAGCGCGTGGCGATCGCCCGGGCGCTGGCGCCGTCGCCGCGCATCCTGATCGCCGACGAGCCGACCGGCAATCTCGACCAGGCAACGGGGCGGCACGTCGCCGACCTGCTGTTTGCCAAGGCGGCCGAACGCGGCATGACGCTGGTGCTGGTCACGCATGACCCGGTACTCGCGGCGCGCTGCTCGCGCCAGGTGTCGATGCGGTCGGGGCGGATCGAAGACGCGCCTAAGCCGGCCACCAGGGCTGGCAGGGTGACCGCATGATGCCGCTGGCGCGCACGCTGAGGCTCGCCTTTCGGTTTTCGCTGCGAGAAATGCGTGGCGGGCTGTCCGGCTTCCTGATCTTCCTTGCCTGCATCGCGCTCGGCGTCGCTGCGATCGGCGGCGTCAATTCGGTGGCGCAAGCGATTTCCGCCGGTGTTGCCGACCAGGGCCAGACGCTGCTCGGCGGCGATCTCCGCTTCCAGCTCAACCAGCGCGATCCGACCAGATCGGAACGCAGCTTCCTCGACCAGCTTGGCACGGTTTCGCACAGTGCCAATATGCGCTCGATGGCGAGGCTCGAGGACGGCTCCGACCAGGCGCTGGTCGAGGCCAAGGCGGTCGACGGCGCCTATCCGCTCTACGGCGCGCTGGAGACCGAGCCGGTGCTGTCGCGAGAAGATCTGTTCGGCGAAAAATCCGGGGTCTTCGGCGCCGCCGCGCCGGACCTCTTGTTCGAGCGGCTGAACCTTGGCATCGGTGACCGGCTGAAGCTCGGCAGCGCGACGTTCGAGCTGCGTGCCAGGCTGGTCAACGAGCCGGATGCAGTGTCGGATGGCTTCGGTTTTGCGCCGCGGCTGATGGTGTCGACCGACGGGCTTGCCGCTTCCGGCCTGATCCAGCCGGGCAGCCTGGTCGAGAACGCCTATAAGGTCCGCCTGCCCGGCGGCACCGGCGAGGCACTGATCAAGGCGATCCAGGACCAGGCGGCAAAAGAGTTCCCGCAGGCCGGCTGGTCGATCCGCACCCGCAGCAACGCAGCACCGGCGCTGTCCTCGAATATCGAACGGTTTTCGCAATTCCTGACGCTGGTTGGGTTGACGGCGCTGGTGGTCGGCGGCGTCGGCGTGGCCAATGCGGTGCGTGCCTATCTCGACGGCAAGCGCGGCGTCATCGCCACCTTCAAGAGCCTGGGGGCTTCGGGCGGCTTCGTCTTTGCCGTCTATCTGGTGCAGATCCTGATGATCGCCGCCCTCGGCATCACGCTAGGCCTTGTGCTTGGCGCGCTGATGCCGTTCGCGGCCAGCGCGGCACTCCAATCGGTCATTCCAGTGCCGGCGGAAGGTGGGTTCTATCCCGGCGCCCTCGGCATGGCAGCGCTGTTCGGGCTGCTGGTGACGCTGGCTTTCGCCTTGCTGCCGCTCGGCCGCGCCCGCGACGTGCCGGCAACGGCGCTGTTTCGCGAAATGGGATTCGAGGGCCGCGGTTTTCCCCGCCCGCTCTATATCGCCGCGGCATTGGGCATCGCGCTGCTGCTCGCGGTACTGGCGATCCTGTTTTCCGGCGACCGCCGTATTGCCTCGATCTTCGTTGGCGCCACGATCTTTTCGTTCCTGGTGCTGCGTGTGGTCGGCTCGCTGGTGCAGTGGGCGGCGAAGAAAAGCCCGCGCGTGCGCTCGACCGCGCTCAGGCTCGCCATCGGCAACATCCATCGGCCTGGCGCCTTGACGCCGTCCGTGGTGCTGTCGTTGGGACTCGGGCTGACGCTGCTGGTGACGCTGGCGCTGATCGACGGCAATCTCAGGCGGCAGATCTCGGGCAGCCTGCCGGAAAGGGCACCGAACTTCTTCTTCGTCGATATCCAGAGCAGTGACGTCGATGCCTTCTCCGCGCTGGTCGGCAAAGAGGCACCGCAAGGCAGGCTGATCAAGGTGCCGATGCTGCGCGGCCGGGTGATGGCGCTCAACGGCGTCGATGTCGACAAGGTCAAGGTTCCGGCCGAAGGCGCCTGGGTACTGCGCGGCGATCGCGGCCTGACCTATGACGCAAAGCTGCCGGAGAATGCGACGCTGACCGAGGGCAGCTGGTGGCCGGAGAACTATGCCGGCGAGCCGCTGGTCTCGTTTTCCGCCGAGGAAGGCAAAGAGATCGGGCTGAAGCTCGGCGACACCATCACCGTCAACGTGCTCGGCCGCAACATCACGGCCAAGATCGCCAATTTCCGCCAGGTCGAATGGGAAACCATGGGCATCAATTTCGTCATGGTGTTCTCGCCCAACACGTTCGCCGGTGCGCCGCATGGCTGGTTGGCGACGCTGACCGAGACGAATGCGTCGGCAGCCGACGATGCGCATCTTCTCAACGCCGTCACGCGTGCCTTTCCCGCAGTGACGACGGTCAGGGTCAAGGACGCGCTCGAAATCATCAACCGGCTGGTGGCGCAACTCGGCACAGCAATCAGGGCAGCAGCGGGGGTGGCATTGATCGCCTCGGTGCTGGTGCTGGCCGGGGCGCTCGCCGCCGGCAACCGGGCTCGCATTCACGACGCGGTGGTGCTGAAGACCCTGGGTGCGACCAGAAAAACGCTGATCGCCGCGTTTTCGCTGGAATATATGCTGATCGGCCTTGCTACCGCGATCTTCGCGCTGGCGGCGGGCGCTGTGGCGGCATGGTTCGTCGTCGCGCGCATCATGACGCTGCCATCGCACTTCATGCCCGAGGTGGCGGTGGCGACCATCGGCTTTTCGCTGGTGGTCACGGTCGGCATCGGCCTTGCCGGCACGTGGCGGGTGCTGGGCCACAAGGCGGCGCCGGTGCTGCGGAATCTTTGAGCCAGAGCCGGTTTCGATTAAATCTCGGTAATGTTCCGGGCGGGAAGGCCAATAAAACCGTATCTCCGGCACTTCACGGAGCATTACGCTTGGTTACGGTCTTGTCCTTTACGCCAAGAACCATCATATTTCGGCGCAGGCATGCTGGAGCCCCGCCAGCGGCGCCTGGGTTCAAAAGGACCTGACACCGGACGGGGCAGAAGCAATATGAGGATTTCCATGGCTGATCCCGTTCGCAATTATCAGACGCGCGCCGTGCCCGGCGCCGGCGTCGATGCTGCCATCGACCAGGGCCTGCGGGCCTACATGATCAAGGTCTACAATCTGATGGGGCTTGGCCTCCTCATCACCGGTCTTGCCGCGGTCGGCACAATCATGCTGGCCACTACCAGCGATCCCGCCTCGGCGGTCGCGACGTTGCCAAGCGGCGAGATGCTGACCTCGTTCGGCTACGCGATCTTCGGCTCGCCACTGAAATGGCTGGTGATCTTCGCCCCGCTGGCAGCGGTGATGTTCCTGTCGTTCCGCGTCCAGTCGATGAGCGTTTCGGCCGCGCAGACGACATTCTGGGTCTACGCCGGCCTCGTCGGCCTGTCGCTGTCGTCGATCTTCCTGGTCTACACCACCGCCAGCATCTCGCAGACCTTCTTCGCCACCGCCGCCGCCTTTGGCGGGCTGTCGCTCTACGGCTACACGACCAAGCGCGATCTCTCGGCGTTCGGGTCGTTCCTGGTCATGGGCCTGGTCGGCCTGATCATCGCGATGGTAATCAACATCTTCCTGCAGTCATCGGCGCTTTCCTTCGCCGTTTCGGCGATCGGCGTGCTGATCTTCGCGGGCCTCACCGCCTACGACACGCAGAACATCAAGGAGATGTACTTCGAGGGCGACGAGACTGATGTCGCCGGCCGCAAGGCGATTATGGGCGCATTGAGGCTCTATCTCGACTTCATCAACCTGTTTATGTTTCTGCTGCAGTTCATGGGCGACCGTCGCTAAATACGGTTTTCCTGGACCAGCGAGTTCGAAAAGGGCGGCCCAATGGCCGCCCTTTTCTTTTGTACCGGCTTTTGCTGTGATATAGGGCAGATGAACGACGTGCCTAAATTATGAGCTGCATCACCTTGCGGGCCGCGACGTCGGCCGATCTCGACCGGATCACGGAAATCTATGCCGACGCGGTGACGAATGGCACGGCGAGCTATGAACTCGAACCGCCGAGCCGCGCCGAGATGGGCACGCGCTTCGACACTCTGATGGCGGGCGGCTTTCCCTATCTCGTTGCGGAAAAGGCCGGCGGCGTGCTCGGCTATGCCTATGCCGGGGCGTTCCGGCCGCGCCCGGCCTACCGCTTCGTCGTCGAGGATTCCGTCTATGTCGCGCCCGAGGCCAAAGGGCAAGGCGTCGGGCTGCTCTTGATGCAAGGGCTGATCGAAGCGGCCAAGGCGGCGGGTTTTCGCCAGATCATCGCGGTGATCGGCGACGGCCGGCCCGACAGCGCCTCGGTACGGTTGCACGAGAAGCTCGGCTTTCGTCATTCCGGCCGCCTGGAAGGCTCAGGCTATAAGCACGGACGCTGGCTGGACACGGTTTTCATGCAGCTGCCGATCAACGGCGGGGCGTCCATCCCGCCTGATCCGCAATCGCTGCCCGAGCGCAAGTTCCGCCTGCAAAAATAAAGGGTTACGCCTCGACCAGCTTCAGTGTTCGGTCGAACACGCCAAGCACCCGGCCGAGTTCCTGGCCGCGCTTGAGGATGCGCCCGCCGGCGGCGATGACGGCGAACGCGCCTTGCCGGCGCGCCAGCTTCGGATCCTTGACGATCTGGAAAAGCGGCACTTCGCTGGTGCGGCGGAAGACGGAAAAAACGGCGCGGTCGGCGAGATGGTCGATGGCATAGTCGCGCCACTCATTGGCGGCAACCATACGGCCGTAGAGCCTGAGGATCTGGTCCAGTTCGCGCCGGTCGAACCGCACCGGCTGGTCGAGGCGTTCGCGTCTTGCCTCATGCAGCGGGATCAATATTGCGGATGCGTCCCCATCCTCCGTCCCGCTGCTGCGATCAGTCATGCCTGGATCCTCGCAATGAATCGTACGCCGACCAAAGTTGGCGCTTTCGTTGCCGAATTGCAAGGCCCGGCCGGGCAACGGCAGCACCGCGCGGTTTCTCCAGCGTCCAGTCACGTTTGCGAAACGCCTGTTGAAATTGGTGATGCTTTGCCACAATCCTGCCTTTTTTTATCCGTGCTCATGCCCCAATGTCCGACGAATTTACCGGCGTTGCCTGAGACGGTTCGGTCCGGCACCGGCTCGTAAACCCCAAGCCCCCCGCCCACGGGTCTGCGTCGGATCGAACCAACCTCGGTTTTTCCTTGGAAAGATCGGGTGCGACGATCCCAAAACCTAAATGACCGGCGTCAGAAGCAAGCTGACGCCGGTTCTTTATTAGCCGTGGCGATGCGATCCATCCAGATAGGCTGTCGTCGGAGGCTTGAGCGCGGTTATCGCCGAAGGCGACGGATGAGGGGTGTTCCAGCTTGGCAATTTCCTTGAAATCGCCGCCGCCTCAATTCTTCCAGCACCCCTCAACCGTCTCGGCGCTGCGCGCCGATCCACCTTCTCCCACAAGGGGAGAAGGAGAGGTCCCCGCTTAAGGCTTGCGGATAAAGGCCGCGCCCAGGATCGGCCCGGGCATGCCGTCCTTGCCGACCGACTGCAGCAGCACGGCGCAGCCGCCCTTCTTGGCGATCTCGCTCATCGGCAGTTCGTAGCGCTGCGCCTTGCCGTGCCACATGCCGGCGGTCTGGATGCTGGAGACGGCGTTCCAGTAGGTCATGCTGCGGCCGCTGTTTTCGCCCTTGCCGATCTTTATCGTCTGCGGCGGATTGAAATAGACGATGACGACATGCGCGTCGGTTGGGCCGGTCACAGCGTCGCCGGCATCGATCATGACGCGATCGCTGGTCCGGCTGACCTTGATGCCGACGCGCATGCCTTCGCCGACCCTCTCCATGCGGGCCAGCGCGCCGTCGACTTCCTTGCGGCTGGCGCCGTTGACATGGCTGCGGCCGTTTATGACGGCTTGCGGGGTGTAGACGGAACGACTGCCGAAGGCGCGCATATACTCGTATTGCCGCTCGGTATTTTCCTTGCGGCTCAGCGTGTCCTGCCAGCCGAGGTAATCCCAATAATCGACATGATAGGCGAGCGCGACGATGTCCTCTTTGGCGGCGAGCTCGGCGAAGAATTCATCTGCCGGCGGACAGGAGTTGCATCCCTGGCTGGTGAAGAGCTCGACGACGCCTAATGGCTTGTCGGTTGGCTCGGCAAGGGCCCTGCCGGCAAACGCCGAGAGGGCCAGCGCAAGGGCCGCAAGCCGCAATGGTCTTCGAGATGGCATAGCCGTTCCGATCCCGCCGGTGACGCCGGCTTTGTTCTGGTTGTCGAAATATGTGGCAGAAGCGGCAGTCAACGGGAAGTCACGTTGCGGTGAAATTTTGCCGTTGCAACCGCTGGCAAGGGCGCAATAGGTGGACTTGCACTTTACGATGGAAGCGATTCGGGCGGCAATCAGCATGTGGCAATCTCTCCTGGCGCCGGTCGACCTCTATTGCGAACGGACGGGGCCGGAATTCTGGGCCGAACCGCTAAATGCGCTGAGCAATCTGGCTTTTTTTGCCGCCGGGCTATGGGGTGTCTGGCAGGTGCGCAAGCGCGGCACCGGCACCTTCGCCGAAGTGCTGGCCTGGTGGGTGGTGGCGATCGGCGTCGGCTCGTCGCTGTTCCACACCTTTGCCAACCGTGGCACGGTCTGGGCCGACGTGCTGCCGATCGCCGGGTTCACGCTGGCCTACACGCTGTTCAACCTGCGGCGTTTTCTCGGCATGAAATGGGGCAAGGCGATCGCCATTTTCGTCGCCTTCTATGCCGTCGCCGGGCTGGTGACCTTTGCCGTGCCCGACTGGCTGCGCCAGGCGTCGAACGGGACGACCGGCTATCTGCCGCCCTTCCTGGCGCTCGCCTTCTTCGGCGCCATGGTGGCGGCCAGCGGCAACCGTGCCGGCTGGTACAATCTGGCGGGCTCGGCGATCTTCGTCGTGTCGGTCATCTGCCGGATGATCGATCCGCTGGTCTGCGGCGGCTTTCCGCTCGGCACGCATTTCCTGTGGCACATATTCAACGGGCTGATGCTCGGCGTGCTGCTGGCGGCGACAGCGCGGTTTGGAAAGCCGGGAATTAGGGCAGTAGGGCAGTAGGGCAGTAGGGCAGTAGGGGAATAAGTCGCTTCTCCTTGCTTCACCCTACTGCCCTACTCCCTTATTGCCCTACTCCCTTAAGCGGCCAGATCGCGCAGCACGTATTGCAGGATGCCGCCATTCTTGAAGTAGTCGAGCTCGTCCAGCGTATCGATGCGGCAGATGATCGGAACCTCTTTGACGCTGCCGTCGCCGTAGGTGATCCTGGCGATCATCTTCTGCCGCGGCTTGATGTTGCCCAGTCCGTCGATCTCGACCAGTTCGTCGCCCTTGAGGTTGAGCGAGGCCCATGAGGTGCCTTCCTCGAAGACGAAGGGGATCACGCCCATGCCTACCAAATTGGAGCGGTGGATGCGCTCGAAGGACTGGGCGATGACCGCGCGGACGCCCAGCAAATTGGTGCCCTTGGCCGCCCAGTCGCGCGACGAGCCGTTGCCATATTCGACGCCGGCGAAGATGACCAGCGGCACGCCTTCCTTCTTGTACCGCATGGCGGCGTCGTAGATCGATTCCTCTTCTTTCGACGGGTAATGGATGGTGTAGCCGCCCTCGCGGCCGTTCTCGCCCAGCATATGGTTGCGGATGCGGATATTGGCGAAGGTGCCGCGCATCATTACCTCATGATTGCCGCGGCGTGTGCCGTACTGGTTGAAATCGGCGACGCCGACGCCGTGGTCGGTGAGATACTTGCCGGCCGGCGAGGCCGCCTTGATCGAACCGGCCGGCGAAATGTGGTCGGTGGTGATCTTGTCGCCGAACAGACCGAGCACACGCGCGCCCTTGATATCGCCGATCTTGCCGAAGCCCGACGTCATGCCGGCGAAATAGGGCGGGTTCTGCACATAGGTGGAATTGTCGTCCCAGGCATAGGTCTGGCCTTCCGGCGCCTTGACGTTCTGCCAGTACTCGTCGCCCTTGAAGACGTCGGCATACTTGCGGGCGAACAATTCGCGCGTGACGTTCTTCTCGATGAATTCCTGGATCTCGACCGAACTCGGCCAGATATCCTTGAGATAGACCGGATTGCCGTTGCGATCCTCGCCGAGCGGCTCGGTGGTCAGATCCTTGGTCACTGTCCCGGCCAGCGCGTGGGCGACGACCAGTGGCGGCGAGGCGAGATAGTTCGCTTGCACGTCGGGCGAGACGCGGCCTTCGAAATTGCGGTTGCCGGACAAGACTGCCGCAGCAATCAAGCCCTTATCG
Organism: Mesorhizobium sp. M0437; assembly: GCF_040321335.1. Classification (NCBI taxonomy): domain Bacteria; kingdom Pseudomonadati; phylum Pseudomonadota; class Alphaproteobacteria; order Hyphomicrobiales; family Phyllobacteriaceae; genus Mesorhizobium; species Mesorhizobium sp. M0437. The sequence continues at coordinate 59,228 of NZ_JAMYRK010000022.1, read as the reverse complement.
TTGATGGTCTTGGAGATCGGCGCCGGCAATGGGCCGGAATTGCCGATGCAGGTGGTGCAGCCGAAGCCGACCAGGTTGAAGCCGATCTGGTCGAGCTCCTTCTGCAGGCCGGATTTCTCGAGATATTCGGCGACGACCTGGCTGCCCGGCGCCAATGAGGTCTTGACCCACGGCTTCTGCTTGAGGCCGAGCCGGTTGGCATTGCGCGCCAACAGCCCGGCGCCGATCAGCACGCTCGGGTTCGAGGTGTTGGTGCAGGAGGTGATGGCGGCGATGACCACATCGCCATGGCCAAGATCGTAGCTCGTGCCCTCGACGGCATAGCGCTTGTCGATTTCGGCGGCCTTCCTGTATTCGGACTCCATGGCCTTGGCGAAGCCAGCCGGAATGTCTTCAAGTGCGACCCGGCCTTCCGGCCGCTTCGGGCCGGCCATCGACGGGACGACACTGCCGAGATCGAGCTCCAGCAGGTCGGTGAAGACCGGATCGGCCGAGCCGGCATCGCGCCACAAGCCTTGCGCCTTCGAATAAGCCTCGACCAGGGCGATGCGGCTTTCGTCGCGACCGGACATTGTCAGATAGCGGATGGTTTCGCTGTCGACCGGGAAGAAGCCGCAGGTGGCGCCATATTCCGGCGCCATGTTGCCGATGGTGGCGCGGTCGGCCAGCGTCATGTTGGACAGGCCCGGCCCGAAGAATTCGACGAACTTGCCGACGACGCCCTTCTTGCGCAGCATCTGGGTGACGGTGAGCACCAGGTCGGTGGCGGTGACGCCTTCCCTCAGCCTGCCGGTGAGCCGGAAGCCGATGACTTCAGGCAGCAGCATGGAGACCGGCTGGCCAAGCATCGCGGCCTCCGCCTCGATGCCGCCGACACCCCAGCCGAGCACGCCGAGGCCGTTGATCATCGTGGTATGTGAATCGGTGCCGACGCAGGTGTCGGGATAGGCGGTGGTCTCGCCGTCTTCGCTGTTGGTCCACACGACCTGACCGAGATATTCGAGATTGACCTGATGGCAGATGCCGGTGCCGGGCGGCACGACGCGGAAATTGCGGAACGCCTGCTGGCCCCATTTCAGGAACTTGTAGCGTTCCTCGTTGCGCTCATATTCAAGCTCGACATTGCGGGCGAAAGCCAGTGGCGTGCCGAATTCGTCGACGATGACCGAGTGGTCGATGACCAGATCGACCGGCACCAGCGGATTGATGCTTTGCGGATCGCCGCCGAGCGAGGCCATGGCGTCGCGCATAGCGGCAAGGTCGACCACGGCTGGAACGCCGGTGAAATCCTGCATCAGCACGCGAGCCGGGCGATAGGCGATCTCGACGCCGGCGGTGCCCCGGTCAGTCAGCCAGCCGGCGACCGCCTGGATGCTCTCCTTGGTAACGGAACGGCCGTCCTCGTTGCGCAGCAGATTCTCCAGCAGCACCTTCATCGAATAGGGCAATTGGGCAATACCGGTGAGGCCGTTCTTTTCGGCCTCGACAAGGTCATAGTAGATGTACTCGGTGCCGCTGGCGGTCAGCGTGCGGCGGCAATTGAAGCTGTCGAGTGATTTGGACACGTGCGATCCCTAACTGTCGGTTGCCGGAAGGGAACGGACGCCAGTGGGCATGCAAATCACGCGCAAAGGTGCGGGTACGGCCATTTCCGCTATCCGTTCCCAAGCGTCCGGGCCGTTCAAGGCGGCACGCGCGCTGGTTCGGCGCAAATTCGGTTCCCGTGCCGACCGCTGGCACGGATGATGCGGATATAGAGAATTTTCTGGAATAGTTCTAGACACGGAATCGCCATTTTTGGTGCGGCGCACCGAAGCCGCGCCTGAACTTTCGGCGAAGGGGGACGGATGCGGCTGATCGCCGAAAATCTGGGCGGCGAACGCGGCGGCGAGACGGTATTTTCCGGCATCGAATTCGCGCTGGGGGATGGCCAGGCGCTGGTCGTCACCGGGCCGAACGGCGCCGGCAAATCGACGCTGCTCAGGATCGTCGCCGGACTATTGCCAGTGGCGGCAGGCCGTGTGCGGTTCGAAGGTGGTGGCGAGGACTTTCCGTCGGCCGCCTCGGCCTGTCACTATCTCGGCCACCTCAACGCGATGAAGACGGCGCTGAGCGTTACGGAAAACCTGTGCTTCTGGCGCGATTTTTCGGGCGCCGGTTCCGCGGCTGTTGAAGAGGCGCTGGAAACCGTCGGGCTGGGCGGCATCGGCCATCTGCCGTTCGGCTATCTCTCGACCGGGCAACGCCGCCGCGCGGCGATTGCAAAACTGCTGGTAAGCCACCGGCCATTGTGGCTGCTCGATGAGCCGACGGCAGGACTGGACAAGGCTTCCGAGGAGAGATTCGGCGAATTGATGGGGAAGCACCTCGAGAGGGGCGGGATCGTGGTTGCGGCGACGCATTTGCCGCTGGGGATCGAGGGGGCACAAGGGCTGGTGATGGGCGAGGCCGTTTGATGTTGGTGCTCTACGGCGCCCCCCTCTGTCCTGCCGGACATCTCCCCCACGAGGGGGGAGATTGGCAGCTTCGTCGCTGCGCTCAACTCTCAACGATCGAGATTGGCGAAGGCAGTCGTGACAGCCAATCTCCGCCCTTGAGGGGGAGATGTCCGGCAGGACAGAGGGGGGTGCCCAGGCGAAAGCATCTCACATCATGCTAGCCCTCTTCCTGCGCGACATCCGCCTGAGTATCCGCGCCGGCGGCGGGGCGCTTACCGGCGTGATTTTCTTTCTCGCCGTTATCGCGACCATCCCCTTCGGCGTCGGTCCCGAGCTGAAGCTGCTGGCCCGCATCGGCCCGGCGATCCTGTGGATCGCCGCATTGCTGGCCTGCCTGCTCGGCCTCGACCGGCTGTTCCAGGCCGACCGCGAGGACGGCTCGCTCGATCTTCTGGTGCTTGGCAACGACCGGCACATGCTGGCCTTGACCGTTCTGACGAAATGCCTGGCGCATTGGGCGGGAAGCGTGCTGCCGCTGGTCATCGCCGCTCCCTTGCTCGGCCTGTTCATGAACATGGAGCCCATCGGCATCGGTGCGACGGCGCTGACGCTTCTGGTCGGTACGCCGGCGATCACCTTCATCGGTGCCGCCGGTGCCGCGGTGGCGGTGGCGCTGCCGCGCGGGGGCCTGCTGATCTCGGTGCTGGTGCTGCCGCTAACCATTCCCGTGCTGATCTTCGGCGTATCAGCAAGCTATGGCGCGGTGGCGAACCCCGATCCTTTTCTGCAGCCCTTCCTCATTCTCGCCGCGCTGACCCTGTTCCTTGCCGTGCTCGGGCCGGTGGCGGCGGCGCTGGCGCTTCGGCACGGAACGGATTGATGTGGCCGCTGCGCATAGAGAACCCGATCTTTCTCCAGACAATCTACGGCAACTATCCGGACCTGTCTTCCGTCCAGGTAACCAAGGCCGAAATCAATCGTGAAGGGCCTAGCATGTACCTTTCCTTCATCTCGACCGTCCTCCCCTACCGGCCCCCCGCCAAATGGGCGGCGTTCAATGCCGTGTCTTTCGGGCTTGAGTTCATCGCGGTCGAATCGATTAGCCTTCGCAAGTTCCGGAGCCATGGCTGGAGTGCAATCAGGATGTGGGATGACGCCGGTAGAATCCTGCTTACCTGCGAAGGGGCTGTCAGGCTGTCTCTGACGTGCCAATACATGCGTATCAAAAACATATCAGGTGTTTTGCGTTCGCAGTGACCTTCGGCTTGCGATAACCGCAAATCTGCCGCAGACCCGTTCATTGCGACAAACAGCCGGTGAGGCTATGAATTCCGCCGTGAGAAGCCTTGGATCGGGAAAATGAGCGTTCACGCCCTTTATGTCACCGCCGCCTATGCGATCACGGCCGTGGTGCTGGGTGGGCTGATCGGCTGGATTCTGCTCGACCAGCGCGGCCGCAAGCGAGAGCTTGCCGAGCTGGAGGCATCCGGCGTGCGCCGGCGCTCCGATAAGGCAGTAAAATCATGAGCACGGAAACCCAAACACCGGCGCGCCGCCGCCTGATCGTGCTGCTGCCGCTGGTGGTCTTTCTCGGGCTGGCGGGATTGTTCCTGGCGCAGCTTTTGTCCGGGCGCGACGTGTCGGAAGTGCCGTCAGCGCTGATCGGCCTGCCGGCGCCGCAGACCAACCTGCCGGCGCTCGAAGGCACCAATTTGCCGGGCCTCGATTCAAAACAGTTCGCCGGCAAGGTGACGCTGGTCAACGTCTTCGCGTCCTGGTGCGCGCCGTGCCGCGAAGAGCATCCGGTGCTGCTGGCGCTGTCGCAGGACAGACGCTTCGTCATGGCGGCGCTGAACTACAAGGACCAGCCGGAAAACGCCCGTCGGTTCCTTGGCGATCTCGGCAATCCATTCCAGGCGATCGGCGTCGACCAAGCCGGACGCACGGCGATCGACTGGGGTGTCTACGGCGTGCCGGAAACCTTCGTCATCGGCAAGGATGGCAAGATCGCCTATAAGCATGTAGGGCCGCTGACGCCGGACTCGGCGCGGACGCTGCTGTTACCCGAAATCGAGAAGGCGCTCGCGGCTCCGGGCTGAGACACCTGAAACGCGATGGACGAACGAGACATCCGCGATCATTTTCTGGCACAGGCGAAAGCCTGCGATGGACTTGGCTCGCCTTTCACCGCGAATTTATGCCGTGCGCTCGCTAAGGTTCTCGACGCAAACACCAGGACCGGGCAGGCGGTGCTCGGTTGGCCGGGCGACGCGCGCGCCGACGCCCTCGCATTGCGGCTTTGCGGCGCGCTGCATGGGTTGGTCCTGACGGGTGCCAATGAGCGATTGGCACTGATCTATCCGCCCAACCAGACAAGCGAATCCGAGATCGCGGCGGTGCTGCCGGAGGCAATTGCGCGATCCGACGAGCGGATCGTCGCCGGCCTCGCCGGTGCGCCGCAGACCAATGAAATCGCCCGGTCGGCGATGCTGCTGCCTGGATTTCTGACAGTCGCGCGGGAAACCGGCCTGCCGCTGGACTTGTGCGAGATTGGCGCCAGCGCTGGGCTCAATCTCCTGTTCGACAGCTTTCACTACCGCTACGGCGATGCCGAGTGGGGCGACCGGACCTCCACCGTTCGGTTGGCGCCGGAGGTGCGCGGACTCGCTGTTCCGCTTGGTGGAGCGATCGACGTCCGCCACCGCGCCGGCTGTGACATCGCGCCGGTAGATGTCGCCGACGCAGCCACACGGTTACGGCTTCGGTCTTACGTCTGGGCCGATCAGGCTACGCGGCTGGCCCGGCTCGACGCTGCGCTGTCACTTGCCGAAAAGTTTCGACCGCCACTTGTCAAAGCGGACGCGGCGGATTTTGTCGGGAAGGCGCTGGCCGCGCGGCAGGAGGGTGGCGCTTTTGTGCTCTATCATTCGATCATGTGGCAATACCTGCCGCGGGCGACCAAGGACGCGATCATCGTCGCCCTGGAGCAGGCGGGCAGACAGGCCACGGCCGCTGCGCCTATCGCAAGGCTGAGGATGGAGCCGCGCGATCCCACAAACAATTGGGCGGTACTCAGCCTGACTTTATGGCCGGGCGGCGAGACGCACCGCCTGGCCCATTGCGATTACCACGGCCGCTGGATCGAATGGGTGGGCTAAGCCCGATCCCATTCACTCAGCCGTAGATCTGCTTGTGGACCTGGTAGAGCATTTCTGAGCGGTCGGCGCGCATGTCGGCGAGGTCGCGGCTGCTGAAGCTGTCGATTTCGGCGACGAGGCGGTTGTAATGCCGGCGCTTGGCGATGCTGGCGCGAGCGCGGCTCATGAGGCTGTCGATGATCATAGCGAGTTTCCTTTTGCGCCGCATTTCGCGGCCAGTTGTTCCTCCCTTGATCGATACGGAGCATGACATAGTTATGGTGCATTGCAAAAATAAGATGTTGCAATGCACCATTGCGCTGGGCGCATAGCCGGTTAACGGGATGTGACCTGCCGTCCGGGCCAGCATTCGCATTCCATAATGCTCTGACGCATCATCGATCTTGCCATATCGATCGCAGGCTGGCTTGATCGCGCCCTTGCCAAGCGACTGCTACCGGGAGGAACCATGGCCAGCGAATTCTACGAAGTTCTCGATCCGCGCTTTTCGCGGCTTTTCAACGGCAATGCACAGGTGGACAGGCTGTTTACCGGCTGCCGATGGGCGGAAGGACCGGCCTGGTTTGCAGCCGGGCGCTATGTGGTTTGGTCCGACATCCCGAACAATCGCATGCTGCGTTACGACGAGACCGACGGCAGCGTCAGCGTGTTCCGTCAGCCGTCCGGCAATTCCAACGGCAACACCGTCGACCGGCAAGGCCGGCTGGTTACTTGCGAGCATTCCGGCCGCCGCGTCAGCCGCACCGAGCATGACGGCTCGGTCATCACCATCACCGACAAATGGCGCGGCAAGCGGCTGAACTCGCCCAATGACGCGGTGGTCAAGTCCGATGGCTCGATCTGGTTCACCGATCCGAGCTACGGCATCGATACCGATTACGAGGGCGACAAGGCCGAAAGCGAAATCGGCGCCTGCCATGTCTACCGGGTCGATCCCGGCACCGGCGAGACCGAGGCGGTGATCACCGACATGGTCAGGCCCAACGGGCTCGCCTTCTCGCTCGACGAGCGCCAACTCTATGTCGCGGATACCGGCCGCACGCATGGTGCGCAAAATCCGGCACACATCCGGGTGTTCAATGTCGGCCAGGGCGGCAAGACGGTCTCAGGCGAAAAGGTCTTTGCCGACTGCACCGCCGGCCTGTTCGACGGTTTCAGGCTGGATGCGGACGGCCGCATCTGGACCAGTGCCGCCGACGGGGTCCATTGCTACGATCCAGACGGGACGCTGATCGGCAAGGTCAAGGTACCGGAAGTCGTTGCTAATTGCGTGTTCGGCGGCAACAAGCTGAACTGCCTCTACATCGCCGGCACGACCTCGCTCTACATGGTCCGGCTCATGGTCAACGGCGCCAAAACCTACTGAGCGGCCGCCAAGCATATGCAAGGGAGGGAACCATGCCATTCGTGAATATCCGCCTGGTCAAGGAGGTGATTGCCGACGACCCGGCCGGCAAAAAGGCCGCGATCGCCGCCCAGGTGACGGCGGCCATCACCGGCGTCACCGGCCTGACCAACAACGATGTCTGGGTGGTTTTCGAGGAGGTCGCTGCACGCGACTGGTTCGTCGGCGGGACCGACGTCGAGACGCGGAGGAGCAAGGGATAGTTCCCGGCACAGATTGGCCGCAGCTCCTAGCGTCGTCATCCCGGGGGCGGAGCAGGAGCGAAACTCCGTCGCGGAGACCCTGGGATGGCGAAAGCACGGTCCGGCGTTCACCGCGAGCGGATGAACTCCGCGAAGGCGGATAGGGCATCGCGCATCGTCAGCCGGTTTTCCGGCTGCGACAAGATATCCTCCACCTCCGGCGGCTTCTTGCCGAGCAGCGCTATTTCGAGCGCTGCTTCCTCATGGAGCGCAAAAGACATTGTCCGCATGATCTCGACCAGTGCGGCGCGGGCAAACAGCGAGCGCGGCGAGGCATGCACCAGCATGGCTGGCTTGCCAACGGCGGCATCGCGCGACACCAGCCAGTCAAGCGCGTTCTTCAGGCCGCCTGGCACACCGTGGGCATATTCCGGGCAGGAGACGATGACGCCGTCAGCGGCGGTGACCGCATCGATCAGCACTGCTGCTTGCGGCGGCGTCCGCTCGCCTTCGTCGTCGGGGTTGAAGATCGGCAGCCGGCCAAGTCCATCGTAGACGAAGACGTGACAGTCCGGCGGCGCGTTTTGCGCGAGTGCCGCGACCAGGGCCGAATTGGTCGAGGCGGCGCGCAGGCTGCCGGAGATGGCGAGGATGTTCAGCAAAGGAATGGAGACCGGCTTGGGCGATTCGTTGCCGGGCACGCTACCACATGGTCTCCCTGTATTCCTCATCCAGCCAGCGGTCGGTCGCCTCGGCCGAATCGGCGAGCGCCAGCTGGTCGCGCAGGATCTGGCCGAGCGTCGGCAGCGTCGCGCGGTCGTACCAGCTCTCCGGCTTCCACAGTTCGGAGCGCATGAAGGCCTTGGCGCAATGCATATAGGCGGCCTTGACCGTCACCACGACGACGCTTTGCGGCGCCTTGCCGTCGACCGCCAGCCGCTCGCGTAACGCCGCATCGACGGTGATGCGGGCATCGCCGTTGACACGCAGCGTCTCGTTCATGCCGGGAATGAGGAAGAGCAGCCCGACCGAGCGATTGAGAAGGATGTTCTCCAGCGTGTCGAGCCGGTTGTTGCCCGGCCGGTCGGGGATGGCGATGGTCTTCTCGTCGAGCACTGCCACAAAACCCGGCCTGTCGCCCTTGGGCGTCACATCGGCATTGCCGGCGCCGTCGGACGAGCCGATCAGCACGAACGGGCTCTTGCCGATGAATGAACGGCAGTGGCCGTCCAATGTCTTCAATTCCTTGCGGATCGAGCCGTCGGTCAGCCGAGGCGTCTTGTAGATCGTCCTCAACTCGTCGCGAGTGGTGATGAATTCCATGCCCTCTCCCCTTATTCTGATGCAATTCCCTAGGGAAAACGCTACGCGCTTTCCCGGGAAAACCGCTACACACTTTCCTGGAATTGCTCTATTTGCCGGCCTTCTCTTCCTTGCCGGCCTTGTCCTCGAGCGAATGGCGCAGGATCAACGGCATTTGGCTTAACGTGAAGACAAGGGTAATGGGAATCGTGCCCCAGACCTTGAAATAAAGCCAGGCTTCCTCAGAAAAGTTGCGCCACACGATCTCGTTCAGCGCAGCCAGAAAAAGGAAGAAGAGTCCCCATCGGAAAGTGAGCTTGCGCCAGCCTTCGGCGTCGAGATTGAAGGCGGAATCAAAGACATAGCCCAACAGCGATCTGCCAAACGCCAACCCGCCAAGCAACGTGATGCCGAACAGGCTGTTGATGATTGTCGGCTTCATGAAAGCGAAGGTCTTGTCCTGCAGCCACAGCGCCAGCGCGCCAAACACAAACACCACGATGGCCGAGACCAACGGCATGATCGGCCAGCTTCGCGTCAAAATCCACGAAACGCTGAGCGATAGCGCCGTCGCCACCATAAAGAACGCTGTGGCAATCAGGATAGGCTCGCCGATATGGCCGAGGATCGGAAACTTCCCGACAAGCCACGCGCCGCGGATGGTGGTGAAAAAGAACACCAGGCCAGGCCCGAGTTCGAGCAGGAATTTCAGGCCGGGGTTCAACGCCCTGCGTCGCGGATCGGACGGGTCGCCTTCGAGGATGGGTGGGTTCATAGCGTCCTTCTTACGCATGATCCAATCCAAAGAGCCTGCAACTTTTCGGAATCATGCTCGTCAAGCCACTCCAGCGATCGCCCTGGCGAATTCGCTTGCGGAAAAGGGTTCGAGGTCGTCGACCTGTTCGCCGACGCCGATGAAATAGACCGGCAATTTGTGCTTTGCCGCGATCGCCACCAGAATACCGCCGCGCGCCGTGCCGTCCAGCTTGGTCATTACCAGGCCGTTGACGCCGGCGACATTGCGGAAGATCTCGACCTGGTTGAGCGCATTCTGGCCGGTGGTGGCATCGACCGTCTGCAGCACGGTGTGCGGCGCTTCCGGATCGAGCTTGCCCAGCACCCGGACGATCTTTTCCAGTTCCGCCATCAGTTCGGTCTTGTTCTGCAGCCGCCCGGCGGTGTCGATGATCAGCACGTCGGAGCCGGCCTCCTTCGCGCGCTCGAATGCATCGTAGGCGAGGCCGGCGGCATCGGCGCCGAGCTTCGAGGCAATGACCGGCGAGTTGGTACGCTCGCCCCAGATCTTCAGCTGCTCGATCGCGGCGGCGCGAAAAGTGTCGCCGGCGGCGAGCATCACCGAGAGGCCGCCATCGGTCAGCTTTGCCGCCAGCTTGCCGATGGTTGTGGTCTTGCCGGTTCCGTTGACACCGACGACCAGGATGACATGCGGCTTGTGGCTGAGATCGAGTTCTAGCGGCATGGCGACATGGGTTAGTACCTTCTCCACCTCGGCCGCCATGATGGCGCGGACTTCGGTGTCGGAGACGTCCTTGCCGTAGCGGCTGGCGGAGAGCGCGTCGGTAACGCGCAAAGCCGTCTCCATGCCGAGATCGGCGCGGATCAGCACATCCTCCAGGTCCTGCAGCGTGTCCTCGTCAAGCTTCCGCTTGGTGAAGACGCCGGCGATGTTGCCCGACAACTCCTTGGAAGAGCGGGCAAGCCCGTCTCGCATGCGCTGGAACCAGGAGCGCCTCGGCGCCGGTTCGGGCGCCTTCTGCGGCTCGGCTTTCTGCTCGACCTTCTTGGTTACGGTGACTTTGCCGGGGGCGGGCTTTGGCTCAGGTTGCGGAACGGCTTCCGGCTCGGGCTTTACCTCCCCCTCGATGGGAGGGTGGGGCGCCGGCACGACCTCCGGTTCGGGCGCGATCTCGGTCAAGATCGGTTTCGTCTCGGCCGGCGCTGGCTGGCGGATCGGGGGCGGTATTTCGGCGGGCGGGACTTCGTGCACTGGCGCTGCTGAGGGAGCCTCGGTGGGCACTACCGGCACTTCGACGGGTGCAGGTTCCGGCTGGGAGGGGACGATTTCTGGCTGCTGCGGCTCGGCCCGGATCTCCTCCGGTTCCTCAGCAGGCGTTTCCGGCTCGGGTGGAATGGTCGGCGGCGGCTCAGGCTTCTGCTCTTCCGGCGCCGGTTGCGGTGCCGGAGGCAACTCTGGTTCGACTGGCGGTGGAGGTACGGCTTCGACTTCGGGCCGCGATTCTTCGCGTTTCAAAAACTCCGGGACGGCCTGCTCGGCGGCCGGTTTCAGCGCCTCCAGTTCGTCCCATTTGATCGGCGGCAGCGGCGCGGCCTCGTCTGGCCGCTCCTCGACGACTTCCTTCTTGCCGAACGAAAATATCTTCTTGAAAAACCCAGCCATGTCTTGCGCTCTCAGGCGGCGCGGGCGGCAAGCGGCGCGGCGATCAGTCGGATACCGTCATGGCCGGCGATATCAGCCTCGACAATGTCGCCCGGAGCGCCGGCAGAGACCGCGGCCAGCGTAAACCCTTCGGTGCGGCCAAGGCCGTCACGCTCGATCAGGATCGACTGATGCGTTCCAGCGAGCGAGGCAAGATGGCGGCGATAGGCGGCCTCGCCGGCGGCGCGCAGGCGTGCCGCGCGTTGCTTGACGACGACGCGGCGGAGCTGCGGCATGCGCGCGGCGGGCGTGCCCTGGCGCGGCGAAAACGGGAAGACGTGGAGATGCGTCAGGCCGCATTCCTCGACGATCTCCAGCGAGTTTTCGAACATGGCGTCCGTCTCGGTCGGGAAGCCGGCGATGATGTCGGCGCCGAAAACAATGCCGGGGCGCAGTTTGCGCACATCCTCGCAAAAGCGGATCGACTGGTCGCGGCTGTGCCGGCGCTTCATCCGCTTCAGGATCATGTCGTCACCCGATTGCAGCGACAGATGCAGATGCGGCATCAGCCTCGGCTCGGTGGCGATGGCGTCCAGCAGATCGTCGTCGGCTTCGATCGAGTCGATCGAGGAAAGCCGCAGGCGTTTCACGTCTGGCACCTGCTTCAGGATGGTCTTGACCAATTTGCCGAGCTTCGGTGCGCCCGGCAGATCGGCGCCAAAACTGGTCATGTCGACGCCCGTCAGCACGATCTCGGCATAACCATTGCCGACGAGTCGCTTGATCTGCTCGACCACGGCGCCCATCGGCACCGAGCGCGAATTGCCGCGACCGTACGGAATGATGCAGAAGGTGCAGCGGTGGTCGCAGCCGTTCTGCACCTGGACAAAAGCGCGCGCCCGGCCCTCGATGGCGTCGACCATGTGGGCGGCCGTCTCGCGCACCGAAAAGATATCGTTGACGCGCGCCTTCTCAGTGTCGTTGATGCCGAAATCCGGCAGCGCGCGATAGGAATGCGCCTTCAGCTTTTCCTCATTGCCGAGGACGAGATCGACCTCGTCCATGGCGACGAAATCCTGCGGGCCGGTCTGCGCGGCGCAGCCGGTGACGATGATGCGGGCGGCCGGGTTCTCACGGCGGGCTTTTCTGATCGACTGCTTGGCCTGGCGTACAGCCTCGCCGGTGACGGCGCAGGTGTTGAAGATGATGGCACCGCCTTCGAGGCCGCCGAGGCCCGCACTTTCGGCTTCACGCCGCATCACCTCGGATTCATAGGTGTTCAGCCGGCAGCCGAAGGTGACGACCTCGATACCCTTGTTGCCAAGAGGAGCCATCAGGCGGCGCTTTCGGTGTCGCGCGCCCACGCCCCGGTCGACGGATCGAAGCTGCCGGAAAATTCCCATTCGGCGGCACCGGTGAGGATGACGTGGTCGTCGTCGCGCCACAAAACATGCAGCGAGCCGCCGCCGGGCGTCATCAGCGTGACGCCGCGGCCGGTACGCCGGGTGCGGGACGCGGCGACCACAGCGGCGCAAGCAGCCGTGCCGCAGGCCTTGGTCAGGCCGGCGCCACGCTCCCAGGTGCGGATGGCCATGGTCTCCGGCGAGGTCACCTGCGCGATGGTGATGTTGGCGCGCTCGGGGAAGATCGGATGGTTTTCGAGCAGCGGGCCGAAGCGCTCGAGCTCGTACGACCAGACTTCGCGGTCGACCCAGAAGATGGCGTGCGGATTGCCCATCGAGACGACCGACGGCGAATGCAGCACCGGGGCATCGATCGGGCCGATCTGCAGCTCGATCATGCGGGTGTCGCGGAATTCCTCGGCCAGCGGGATGTCCTGCCAGCCAAAGCGCGGCCTGCCCATGTCGACCGAGATCATTCCGTCGGCATGTTCCTCGGCATTGAGGATGCCGGCGACTGTTTCAAAGGCAAATGTCTTCTGGCCGGTCTCGGCGGCGAGCGCCTGGACGACACAACGCATGCCGTTGCCGCAGGCTTGCGCCCTGGTTCCGTCGGAATTCAAGATGTCGATGAAAAAGGCGGTGCCCGGCGTCCTGGGGTCGTGGATCGCCATGATCTGGTCGAACCTGGTCGCCGCATCGGCATTAAGCGCGACGGCTGCCGCAGGCGCCACGCGATCGGCACGGCCACGCATATCGGCAACGATGATTTCGTTGCCGATGCCGTTCATCTTGGCGAAAGGGGCCGCGCTTGCCATCGATCGAAAGGTCTCTTGCCGGTTTGGCGCCTATATGGCGGATAGCGGCAGAAATTACCAGCGCGGCGTGATTTTCAAGTCACCGCGAAGACGCCAAGCACGATCAGCAGGAAGATGATCAGCACGATGCCGATGAGGATGCGCGCGCCGGTGGCGGCGGCTCCGGCCAGTGCCGGCATGCCGAGCAGGCTCGCCGCGGCCGCGATAATCAAAAGAATGATGATCCACCTGATCATGAGAGACACCTCGCAGCCGACAGGTTTGAACACCTACAAACGTCTATGTGATGCCTTAGGTTCCGCCGCGCTAGACCGCCGGCACGTCCCAGACTTCGCCCGGCCGCAAGGCGCGAAAACGTTGCCGCGGCAGGCCGGCAGCATCGAGCGCTTCGCCGAGCTTTCTGGGCGGCTCGTCGATCGGCTCGTTGGTGAGCCGGAACGTGCCCCAGTGACAGCCGGCTGCATAGGCGGCGTTGCACAAAAGCATGCCTTGCACCGCCTCCTCCGGATCCTGGTGATGTGGCGCCATGAACCAGCGCGGCTCGTAGGCGCCGATCGGCAGGATGGCGAGGCGGAAGCCGCCGTGCTTTTGCGCCATCAGCCGGTAATTGATGCCACCGTGGAAGCCGGTATCGCCGGCGAAATAGATCTTTGCGTCGGGCGTCTCGACGACGAAACCCGCCCACAGCGCCATGCGCCGGTCGCGAGTACCGCGGGCCGACCAGTGGTGCACCGGCTCGACATGGACGGCGACGCCATCGCCGATATCGACCCGGTCGCCCCAGTCATGCGCGGAAAGCCTCATACGGGGCACGGCAGCGCCGATGATCGTGTCGTTGCCGAGCGGCGTCAGCAGCAGCGGGTCGTGTCTTGTCGTCAGGCGCTTCAGCGTGGCGAGGTCGAGATGGTCGTAATGGTTGTGGCTGACCAGCACGAGGTCGATCGGCGGCAAATGCGAAAACGCGATGCCCGGCGGATTGACGCGTTTCGGACCGGCGAAGGAGAGCGGCGAGACGCGTCGCGACCAGACTGGGTCGGTCAGGATGTTCAGGCCGGCTGTCTGGACGAGCAGCGAGGAATGACCGACCATGGTGAGGCGCAGCGCAGAACCATCGATGCGCTCGACCGGTCTTGCCGGTGGAAACGGGCTCGGATCCGCCGCCGGCCATTTCGAGCGCTCGCGGCTCAATTGCCATTTCAACAGATCGGCAAAGCGACCCGGCGGCCGTCCGTCGGGATTGAAGAACAAGGTGCCGTCGAAATGATCGCTGGGCGGCCCGCTGTAATAGCGGTTGGCGGCTCTCTTTCTCGCGGCCAAGAAATCGGCTCCCTGCAGTTTGCTGATCGCCAAGAGATAATGCCGGCGCCGGCCCGCACAAGCATTTGAGGTGAACGCCAGGGATTTGGCGCCAGCGCGCCGTATCGAATCAACCGGAGGTGTCGGCCAAACGGCCAAGGCGTAACGCAATTTCAGACAATGTGCATTTTGCGACAAATTTGCAACATTACCGGCGCAAACCGTATTTTAACCATATCGGGTTGAAATTTCGCCACCTTCTCCATCTTGGTGAGGGGGACATTGCGCGGACGGCACCCCCAGCCCGATCCGACGGAGGTTGAAGAATGAAATTTTCGAAAACCGGCCTGCTGGCCGTATCGCTGGCCGCGCTCGTTGCGAGCGGCTGTTCAACCTCACGGTTCACATCGATGGACGAGCAGCAGCCGGCGCCGCTGGAAGCTGCGCCCGCCGGCAAGGTGACCGCAAACCAGCTGCCGCCGCCGGCGACACCCGGCCCGGCCGATCCGTCGAAATTTCCTACCGCGCCGCAGAACACCCAGGTCGCCTCGCTGCCGCCGGACGGGACGGCGCCTGCCGGTGCGGCCGACCTTACCGCGTCCAGCGTCGCCGGCGTGTGGAAGGCAAGCGTGTCCGGCCAGAGCTGTCAGGTGGCGACGCCGCAGACCAAATTCGGTTCGGGCTACCGCGCCGGACCGCTGCATTGCCCGGCGCCGCTCGATGGCATCAAATCGTGGAACGTCGCCGGCAAACAGCTGACGCTCTTTGACGAGAATGGCGGCACGCTGGCACGGCTCTATTCTTCGGGCGGCGAGAAATTCGACGGCCAGACTTCCAACGGCCTGCCGATCTCGCTTACAAGGTAAGAGAACGGCCCCCATTGTTACGCAATTCCGGACGGAAAACCGTTACACACTTTTCCTGGAATTGCCTCTTTTGTTTTTACGCAATTCCGGACAGAAAACCGCTGCACACTTTTCTTGGAATTGCTCCGGAACGACGTGACCAATGCATCTGCGTGACGGCCTCCAGACCCATGCGACCGTCAAGCAGCGCTGTGACCATCTGGTCGAGACGGGCGCCATCGGGCGCGATCCGGCGCAGGAGCGGATCGCCGCTGCGCTCGACCGGCTGATCGAAGAGATATCGGCAAAGCGGCTGGCGCAGAAATCAAGCGCGCTGGGGTGGTTGTTCGCCCGCAAGCGCGAGGTGCACGAGGCGGTCAAGGGCCTTTATATCCATGGCGGCGTCGGCCGCGGCAAGACCATGCTGATGGACATGTTTTTCGAGCTGCTGCCGGTGCGGCGCAAGCGCCGGGTGCATTTCAACGACTTCATGGCCGACGTGCAGGACCGCATCCAGAAGCACCGACAGGCTCGCAAGAACGGCACGGCCAAGGAGGACGATCCGATCCCGCCGGTGGCGCGCGCGCTGGCCGAGGAAGCCTGGGTGCTATGCTTCGACGAGTTCTCCGTCACCGACATCGCCGATGCGATGATCCTGTCAAGGTTGTTTTCGGCGTTGTTTGCCAATGGCGTGGTGCTGGTTGCCACTTCCAATGTTGCGCCGCAGGATCTCTACCGCGACGGCCTGAACCGTCAGTTGTTTTTGCCGTTTGTCGCTATCCTGGAGCGCCACGCGCAGGTGCTGGCGCTTGACGCCGACAAGGATTACCGCCTCGACAAGCTCAGCCGCATGCCGGTCTACGTCACCCCGGCCGATGCCGCCGCCGACCATGCGCTCGACGACGCGTGGGCGGTGATGACACATGGCAGGCCGACGGCCGAGACGATGCTGACGGTGAAGGGCCGGCACGTCATGGTGCCGCGGGCTGCAGGGGAGGCTGCGCGGTTTTCCTTCGCCGATCTCTGCGAGAGGCCGCTCGGCGCCCGCGACTATCTTGCCATTGCCGCCCGCTTCTCGACCATCTTCATCGACCATGTGCCGGTGCTCGGCGAAGGCAAGCGCAACGAAGCCAAGCGCTTCATCCTGCTGGTCGATACGCTCTACGATCATCATGTACGGCTGGTGATGAGCGCCGCGGCACCGCCGGCGCAGCTCTATACGGCCAAGCGCGGCAACGAAGTCTTCGAGTTCGAGCGCACCGCATCGCGGCTGATCGAGATGCAGAGCCACGACTGGCTGGAGGACTGGGCGAAGAGGCAGAGGGCGCAGGGATCATCGACGGAGGCACGGCAGGCACAGGCGTGAGGGATAGTACCGAAGGGGGCGCTGCCGCCGGCGCCTATAATCGATAAACATACATGACGAACCCCTCCGCCGGCCCATGCGGCTCTTTTCGCGACTCGTAAAGTGCGCGAGCAGCAACATTGTCCGGCTCGGTGCCGACCCACGCCTCCTCACAATGCTCGCGACCGAGTGCGAACATGGCGCCGAGCATCCTCGTCGCAATGCCCTGGCGTTGAAAGGCCGGCGCCACGCCGACCTCGTCTACGTAGAGTTCGCTCACCTTGTCCGGGTGGCGGTGGATGACGGCTGCGCATTGGCCAACGACGATGCCGTCGGCGAGGGCCACGACCATGAAATGACCGGGCTCCGCGAGATAGGCGGAGAGCCGATCCGGCCTGACCGGCTCGTCGAAGACTTCGTCGGCAACCCGCATCACAAGGGCGTCATCGCCAGGAAACAGCCTTCTGATTTCCAGTGCCATTGTGTAGAATTCCTCTAGTCGGCTTCAGAATTTTGACGTTTACGTAAGTCCCATTGTTTCTAACCGATTGAAATTACTCACTCCAAAATAATCGTTTGAATTTTTGTGCGGCCGGGGCTATTGCGTGCGGCGAATTTCGCGGTTCCGCAGCATTCCGGCCTCTTCCTCCGACGCCGTCATCAAATCGTCAAGGATTTGGGCGCCGTCATAGTCAAAGGGAAAACATCCTGACATGGCACGCAACAAGATAGCGCTCATCGGCTCGGGCATGATCGGCGGCACCCTCGCCCACATGGTCGGCCTCAAGGATCTCGGCGACGTCGTGCTGTTCGATATCGCCGAAGGCATCCCCCAAGGCAAGGGACTGGACATCGCGCAGTCGTCGCCGGTCGATGGGTTCGACTCGAGGCTGACCGGCGTCAACGACTATGCCGGCATCGAGGGCGCCGATGTCTGCATCGTCACCGCCGGCGTGCCGCGTAAGCCCGGCATGAGCCGCGACGATCTTCTAGGCATCAATCTGAAGGTGATGGAGCAGGTCGGCGCCGGCCTCAAGAAATACGCGCCGAAAGCCTTCGTCATCTGCATCACCAATCCGCTCGACGCCATGGTCTGGGCGCTGCAGAAGTTTTCCGGCCTGCCCAAGAGCCATGTCGTCGGCATGGCCGGCGTGCTCGACAGTTCGCGCTTTCGTTATTTCCTGGCCGAGGAATTCAAGGTCTCGGTCGAGGACGTCACCGCCTTCGTGCTCGGCGGCCATGGCGATTCCATGGTGCCGATGATCCGCTATTCGACGGTTGCCGGCATCCCGCTGCCCGACCTCATCAAGATGGGCTGGACCTCGAAAGAGCGGCTCGACCAGATCGTGCAGCGCACCCGCGACGGCGGCGCCGAGATCGTCGGCCTGCTCAAGACCGGCTCTGCCTTTTATGCGCCGGCCGCCTCGGCCATCGCCATGGCCGAAGCCTATCTCAAGGACAAGAAGCGGGTGCTGCCCTGTGCGGCGTACCTCTCCGGCCAATATGGCGTCAAGAACACCTATGTCGGCGTTCCCGTGGTAATCGGCGCCGGCGGCGTCGAGCGGATCATCGAGATCGAGCTCGCGAAGAGCGAGCAGAAGATGTTCGACAATTCGGTCGCGGCGGTGCAGGGCCTGTGCGACGCCTGCGTCAAGATCGCTCCGCATCTCGCGGCCAAGTAAGCCGGTAACCAAGCCCGCCAAGCAAGCTGGAGACATAGCGCATGAACATCCATGAGTATCAGGGCAAGGCGCTGCTGAAAGGCTTTGGCGCACCCGTGGCCGAGGGCGTGCCGGTGTTCAAGGCGAGCGAGGCGGAAGCTGCCGCCAAGGCGCTGCCCGGCCCACTCTATGTGGTCAAGAGCCAGATCCATGCCGGCGGCCGCGGCAAGGGCAAGTTCAGGGAGCTCGGGCCCGATGCCAAGGGCGGCGTCAGGCTGGCGAAGTCGGTGGCCGAGGTCGTCGCCAACGCCGAGGAGATGCTCGGCCATACGCTGGTCACCAAGCAGACCGGCCCGGCCGGCAAGCAGGTCAACCGGCTCTACGTCGAGGACGGCGCCGACATCGACCGCGAGCTCTATCTGTCGATCCTGGTCGACCGCTCGGTCGGGCGCGTCGCCTTCGTCGTCTCGACCGAGGGCGGCATGGACATCGAGGCGGTCGCCCACGACACGCCGGAAAAGATCATTACCGTCGCCATCGACCCGGAAAAGGGCGTGACGGCCGACGATGTGAAGAAACTCAACGCGGCGCTGAAGCTCGACGGCGACGCCGCCAGGGATGGCGCGACCCTGTTTCCGATCCTCTACAAGGCGTTTGTCGAGAAGGACATGAGCCTGCTCGAGGTCAACCCTTTGATCGTCATGAAGAACGGCCGGCTGCGCGTGCTCGACGCCAAAGTGTCGTTCGACAACAATGCGCTGTTCCGCCACCCCGACGTGCTCGAATTGCGCGACACCACCGAAGAGGACGAGAAGGAGATCGAGGCGTCGAAATACGACCTCGCCTATGTCGCGCTCGACGGCAATATCGGCTGCATGGTCAACGGCGCCGGCCTTGCCATGGCAACGATGGACATCATCAAGCTCTATGGCGCCGAGCCGGCCAACTTCCTCGATGTCGGCGGCGGCGCGTCGAAAGAAAAGGTGACGGCGGCGTTCAAGATCATCACCAAGGATCCGGCGGTCAAAGGCATCCTGATCAACATCTTCGGCGGCATCATGAAGTGCGACATCATCGCCGAGGGCGTCATCGCCGCGGTCAAGGAGGTCGGCCTGCAAGTGCCGCTGGTGGTGCGGCTGGAAGGCACCAATGCCGAGCTCGGCAAGAAGATCATCAACGACAGCGGGCTGAACGTGGTGTCGGCCGATGACCTCGATGACGCAGCCAAGAAGATTGTCGCGGCGGTGAAGGGCTGAGCATTTGGAAAACGCTCCGTTTGCCCATCCAATATGGTCAATATTTATGATTGCCATGGGTATCGGCGGACTGTGGGCCTTTCCCGAGCGGAGAAAGATGTCGGAAAAGATGCGCCGCCACACCTCGTTCAGAATTGTTCTTCCAAGATCGCTTGACCTTGGGGTGCATCTTGGCGTGAGCGTCATGCTCTTCTTGGTGGGCCTCCTGTTGCTGTTTCGGATTATCCAGTGAGAACAGAGCGAGTCAGAGGTCGATAGGCGATGCCTCCGCACAAGATAAACCTCGTCGAGGCGGCGGATCAGAAGATCAAGAAGGTCTTCGATCCGCATATCGCCGGCGACGTGAACGACAGCCAGGTCAAGATCGCCAAGTTCGGCGATGTCTTCGACTGGCACGCGCATGACAATGAAGACGAAGCATTCCTGGTGCTGCGCGGCCGCATCGCCATCGATTTCCGCGACGGCACGGTTGAGCTTGGCAGCGGCGAGTTCATCGTTGTGCCGCGCGCCGTCGAGCACCGTCCGCGCTCACTGAGCGAGGAGCCTGTCGTGCTGATGTTCGAGCCGGCGACGACGCTCAACACCGGCAACGCTAAGAGCGACCTCACCGTCGCCGATCTCAAGCGGCTCTGACCATGAACGCTGCGCCCTTCTCCTCACTCTCGGCCGATCACCAGCGCCTGCGGGCGCTGGTCGGAGCGTGGCGCGGCGAGGAAGAGGTGTCGGCCACGAAATGGGCCGATGGCGGAACAGCGAGTTCGGAAATACTGGCAGAGGCACAGTTCGGCGGCCTGTTCGTAGTGCAGCGCTATCGCCAGCGCCGCGACGGCACGGTTTCGTTCGGCGCGTACAGCGTGTTCGGCTTCGACCAGCAAAACAAAATCGTCACCATGCACCAGTTCGATTCGATGGGTTTCGTGCCGATGTCGCCGGCCAAAGGCAGCTGGAACGGCACGGAGCTGGCTCTGGAGCGGTCGTCGCAGCGCGGCTCCGCGCGTGTGACTTATATTTTCGACAATGCCGATGCCTTCCGCATGCGACTGCATTTCAAACCTGCCGGCGGCGATGGCTGGCAAGACATGGTGAGCGGCGTCTATCGGCGCGTCTCGCCTTCCTCGATCAACGGTTTTTAGAAAAGGGCTCCGATGTCCATTCTCGTCGACAAGAACACCAAGGTGCTGGTGCAGGGCCTGACCGGCAAGACCGGCACGTTCCATACCGAACAGGCGCTCGCCTATCACGGCACAAAGATGGTCGGCGGCATCCACCCCAAGAAGGGCGGCGAAACCTGGACCGGCGCCAAAGGCGAGGCGCTTCCGATCTTCGCCACCGTAGCCGAAGGCAAGGCCAGGACCGGCGCCAACGCTTCGGTCGTCTACGTGCCGCCGGCGGGTGCTGCCGAAGCGATCCTGGAAGCGATCGAGGCCGAGATCCCGCTGATCGTCTGCATCACCGAGGGCATACCGGTGATGGACATGATCAAGGTCAAGGCGAGGCTCGACCGTTCGACGTCGCGGCTGATCGGGCCGAACTGCCCCGGCGTGCTGACCCCCGACGAATGCAAGATAGGCATCATGCCCGGCAGCATCTTCCGCAAGGGCTCGGTCGGCGTTGTTTCCCGCTCGGGAACGCTTACCTATGAGGCGGTGTTCCAGACCACGAATGTCGGCCTCGGCCAGACCACCGCTGTCGGCATCGGCGGCGACCCGGTCAAAGGCACGGAGTTCATCGATGTGCTGGAGATGTTCCTCGCCGACGACGAGACCAAGTCGATCATCATGATCGGTGAAATCGGCGGTTCGGCCGAGGAAGACGCCGCGCAATTCCTCAAGGACGAGGCAAAGCGCGGCCGCAGCAAGCCGATGGCCGGCTTCATCGCCGGGCGCACCGCACCGGCGGGCCGCACTATGGGCCATGCGGGCGCGGTCATCTCCGGCGGCAAGGGCGGCGCGGAAGACAAGATCGCGGCGATGGAATCGGCCGGCATCAAGGTTTCGCCATCGCCGGCCCGGCTCGGCACGACGCTGGTCGAGGCGATCAAGGGTTAGGGGAGTAAGGGAGTACGGGAATAGGGGAGTAGGGAACAAGACGAGGGCATTGCCCTACTCCCTTACTCCCCTATTCCCTTACTCCCCTCCAACAAAGGAGACGAAGCAAAGGCTTCGACAGTGACATGGCAAGACAAGATCAGGCCAACGACCAGTTTTCGCTTACCTCTTTCCTCTATGGCGGCAATGCCGATTATATCGACGCGCTCTATGCCGCCTATGAGGACGATCCCGCGTCGGTCGATCCCGAATGGCAGGACTTCTTCGCGGCGCTGAAGGATGACGCCGGCGACGTGCGCAGGAACGCCAAGGGCGCCTCTTGGGCCAAGCCCTCCTGGCCGATGCAGGCCAATGGCGAGCTGGTCTCGGCGCTGGACGGCAATTGGGGCCTGGTCGAAAAGCACATCGAAAAGAAGGTCAAGGACAGGGCGGTCGGCAACGGCGCAGCGCTTTCCGACGCCGACGTGCATCAGGCGACGCGCGATTCCGTCCGCGCCATCATGATGATCCGCGCCTTCCGCATGCGCGGCCATTTGCACGCCAATCTCGATCCGCTGGGCATTGCCAAGCCGCTCGAGGATTATAACGAGCTGTCGCCGGAGAATTACGGCTTCACCGAAGCCGATTACGACCGGCCGATCTTCCTCGACAATGTGCTCGGGCTGGAATTCGGCACCATCCGGCAGATGCTCGATATCCTGACCCGGACCTATTGCTCGACGCTCGGCGTCGAATTCATGCATATTTCCGATCCCGAGGAGAAGGCCTGGATCCAGGCGCGCATCGAGGGCACCGACAAGGAGATCTCCTTCACCGCCGCCGGCAAGAAGGCGATCCTGCAGAAGCTTGTCGAGGCGGAAGGCTTCGAGCAATTCATCGATGTCAAGTACAAGGGCACCAAGCGCTTCGGCCTCGATGGCGGCGAGTCGCTGATCCCGGCGCTGGAGCAGATCATCAAGCGCGGCGGCCAGCTCGGCATGAAGGAGATCGTGCTCGGCATGGCGCATCGCGGCCGGCTGAACGTGCTGTCGCAGGTGATGGCCAAGCCGCACCGCGCCATTTTCCATGAGTTCAAGGGCGGCTCGGCTGCGCCCGACGAGGTCGAGGGCTCGGGCGATGTGAAGTACCATCTCGGTGCCTCGTCGGATCGCGAGTTCGACGGCAACAAGGTGCATCTGTCGCTGACCGCCAATCCCTCGCATCTGGAAATCGTCGACCCGGTGGTGATGGGCAAGGCGCGCGCCAAGCAGGACTATCTGTTCGGCCGCAGCCGCGAGGAGATCGTGCCGCTGGAAGAGCGCGCCAAGGTGCTGCCGCTGCTGTTGCATGGCGACGCCGCCTTTGCCGGTCAGGGCGTGATTGCCGAAATCCTCGGCCTGTCGGGCCTGCGCGGCCACCGCGTCGCCGGCACGCTGCATTTCATCATCAACAACCAGATCGGCTTCACCACCAACCCGCGCTTCTCGCGCTCGTCGCCCTATCCGTCCGACGTGGCCAAGATGATCGAGGCGCCGATCTTCCACGTCAATGGCGACGATCCGGAAGCCGTGGTCCATGCCACCAAGGTGGCGATCGAATTCCGCATGAAGTTCCACAAGCCTGTCGTGGTGGACATGTTCTGCTACCGCCGCTTCGGCCACAATGAGGGCGACGAGCCCGCCTTCACCCAACCGATCATGTATCGCAAGATCCGCAACCAGAAGACGACGGTGCAGATCTATGCCGACCGGCTGATTTCCGAAGGCCACATCACCCAGGCCGAGTTCGAAAAGATGAAGGCCGATTGGCGGGCGCATCTCGAGCAGGAATTCGAGGTGGGCCAGCATTACAAGCCGAACAAGGCGGACTGGCTGGACGGCGCGTGGTCCGGCCTGCGCTCGGCCGACAACCAGGACGAACAGCGGCGCGGCAAGACCGCCGTGCCGGTCAAGATGCTGAAGGAGATCGGCAAGAAACTGACCGAGGTGCCGAAGGATTTCGAGGCGCACAGGACGATCATCCGCTTCCTCGACAACCGCCGCCAGGCGATCGAGTCCGGCGAAGGCATCGACTGGTCGACGGCCGAGGCGCTGGCCTTCGGCGCCATCCTGCTCGACGGCAATCCGATCCGGCTGTCCGGACAGGATTCGGAGCGCGGCACCTTCTCGCAGCGCCATTCCGTGCTCTACGACCAGCGCGACGAGACACGCTACATTCCGCTCAACAATCTGTCGGCGGCGCAGGCCGGCTTCGAGGTCATCAACTCGATGCTGTCGGAAGAGGCCGTGCTCGGCTTTGAATATGGCTACTCGCTGGCCGAGCCGAAGGCGCTGACGCTGTGGGAAGCGCAGTTCGGCGACTTCGCCAACGGCGCCCAGGTGGTGTTCGACCAGTTCATCTCGTCGGGCGAGCGCAAATGGCTCAGAATGTCGGGCCTCGTCTGCCTGCTGCCGCATGGCTATGAAGGCCAGGGGCCGGAGCACTCGTCGGCCCGGCTCGAGCGCTTCCTGCAGCTTTGCGCCGAAGACAATATGCAGGTCGCCAACGTCACGACGCCGGCCAATTACTTCCACATCTTGCGCCGGCAATTGAAGCGGGACTTCCGTAAGCCGCTGATCCTGATGACGCCGAAGTCGCTGCTGCGCCACAAGCGGGCGGTATCGACGCTGCCGGAAATGTCGGGCGAAAGCGCCTTTCACCGGCTGTTGTGGGACGATGCCCAGCTGCTGTCAGGCCAGGCCATCAAGCTCACCAAGGATTCGAAAATCCGCCGTGTCGTGCTCTGTTCGGGCAAGGTCTATTACGACCTCTACGAAGAGCGCGAGAAGCGCGGCATCAACGACATCTATTTGCTGCGCGTCGAGCAGCTCTATCCGTTCCCGGCCAAGGCGCTGATCACCGAACTGTCGCGCTTTCGCAATGCCGAGATGGTGTGGTGCCAGGAGGAGCCCAAGAACATGGGCGCATGGTCGTTCATCGACCCGTATCTCGAATGGGTGCTGGCGCATATCGACGCCAAGCATCAGCGGGTGCGCTATACAGGCCGGCCAGCCGCCGCCTCGCCGGCGACCGGATTGATGTCGAAGCATCTCGCCCAGCTTGCCGCCTTGCTCGACGACGCGCTTGGTGAATAGAACAGAACCGAAAGAAACGGACAGGCACAATGGCAACCGAAATCCGCGTCCCGACACTTGGTGAATCCGTCACCGAGGCGACCATCGGCAAATGGTTCAAGAAGGTCGGCGACGCGATCGCCGCCGATGAGCCGCTGGTTGAGCTCGAAACCGACAAGGTGACGGTGGAAGTGCCGGCCGCCGCCGCGGGCACGCTCGCCGAGATCGCCGTCAAGGAAGGCGAGACGGTCGGCGTCGGCGCACTGCTCGGCACGATTTCGGCGGGCGCCGGCGCGGCAGCCAATGCCGCCGCCGCTCCGGCGGACAAACAGGATGCGGTATCGCAGGCTTCGGCTCCCACCGCAGCCTCGAGCGTCAAGCAGGCCGCTGCCGAGACGGCCAAGATCGCCGGCGACGCCGGCGCGATCGAGACGCGCACAATGCCGCCGGCGCCGTCGGCGGCAAAGCTGCTGGCCGAGCACAATCTCGCGGTCGACCAGGTGTCGGGCTCGGGCAAGCGCGGCCAGGTGCTGAAAGGCGACGTGCTCGACCTTATCGCCAGGGGCGCGCCGTCGCAGCCGGCCGAAATGCCGAAGGCAGCGCCTGTACCGGCACCCGTTGCCGCGCGCGCGCCGTCCCCGGCCGACGATGCGTCGCGCGAGGAGCGCGTGCGCATGACCAAGCTGCGCCAGACGATCGCGCGCCGCCTCAAGGAAGCGCAATCGACCGCCGCCATGCTGACCACCTTCAACGAGGTCGACATGAGCGCGGTGATGGCGCTGAGGGGCAAATACAAGGACGTGTTCGAGAAGAAGCACGGCGTGAAGCTCGGCTTCATGGGCTTCTTCACCAAGGCCGTCACCCATGCGCTGAAGGAGATCCCGTCGGTCAATGCCGAGATCGACGGCACCGACATCATCTTCAAGAACTACGCTCATATCGGCGTTGCCGTCGGTACAGAGAAAGGCCTTGTCGTGCCGGTTGTGCGCAATGCCGACCAGATGTCCATCGCCGAAATCGAGAAGGACATCGGCAGGCTGGGGCTTGCGGCGCGCGACGGCAAGCTCTCCGTCGCCGATATGCAAGGCGGCACGTTCACGATTTCCAACGGTGGCGTTTACGGGTCGCTGATGTCGACGCCGATCCTCAATGCGCCGCAGTCGGGCATTTTGGGCATGCACAAGATCCAGGAGCGGCCGGTGGTGGTCGGCGGCCAGATCGTGATCCGGCCGATGATGTATCTGGCGCTGTCCTACGACCACCGCATCGTCGACGGCAAGGAAGCGGTGACTTTCCTGGTCCGGGTCAAGGAAAGCCTGGAGGATCCCGAGCGGCTGGTGCTCGACCTCTAGGGGGCTCCGGTGGCTGAGCCGATCGACCCGATAGATCTGTTCGAACTATTGTCGACAGGCCGTGCTGGCCCAATCGAGCTCGGCAAGAGCGACCGCGAGACGGTTCGCAGCTTGATAGATCCGGAGGATCTGCGGGCGGACAATCATTATCGCCACGGGGACGCCGGATCGGCGTGGTGCATCTATGGTGCCAATTGCGAGTTCTTCTTCAGTCCCGATTTTCGTCTGAGGTCGATTAGTGTCGAGCCTGTCTTCGGAAGACTGGAATCGGGTGGAACGATGGCGACTTGGTACGGCCATCTTAACGTCGATGTGGGCCGGCATCCCGTGACTTTTGCAGGCACAAAACCGATTGCCATACATACCTTGCCCAAGGCACTGCAGTTCCTGAACAAGAGCGAGTTCAAGTGGGCAATCGGCGGCGGTCGTGAGCGCGACGTCTATATTGAGCTGGCGGAGAGTTCTCGCATCTTGACCCTCAAATACGAGGTGAACGCGGTTCCGGTCGACAGGAATGAAAACGTAGCGTTTGAGATAGACTATTTTCTTTCGACGGTCTTCATCCTCGATCAAGCTGTTCAAGGCGGATAGCAGTGACGATCCGTTCTTTCTTGTCCGAAAGCCTGTCGACCGCATCGATAGCGGTCGGCGCGGCGATGATCCCGGCGGTCGCGCACGCCGCCTGCCCGCTCGAGCTCGCCGTCTATGGCGATCCTGAAAACGCCGCCGAGATCGATTTCAGGCCGACCGGCGAGTCGGCCGCCGTCACCAACAGCTTCAAGATGGTGCTCGACAAGGGCGTCGTGCTCGACGGCATCGTCATGTGGACCGAGAGCGCGGCGCGGCCGCATGGCTCGCTGATGTACAAATGCCCGGCCGGCGACGTCACCGGCGACGAGCTCGCCGCCTGCACCGTGTGGGAGGGCGTCATCTACACTGCCGACGACCAGGGCAATATCGCGTTGCTGCCGGGCGAAGGAAAGGATGCGCCGAAGAAGCTGATCCTGCCCGATCTGGGAGCGTCGTTGCAGATGTCGGCGGCCTACGGCGCCAACGGCTTTTCCAAGGTGCCCTGGGACGTCTTTGCCCTGAAAGGATGTCAGGAATGAGCGCGAGCGGAAAGATCCTGCTGGTGACCGGCGGCAGCCGCGGCATCGGCGCCGCTACATGCAGGCTTGCCGCCAGGGCCGGCTATCGTATTGCGGTCAATTACATGTCGAATGCAAAAGCCGCCGAAACGGTGGTCGCCGACATCGAGGCTGCTGGCGGAGAAGCCTTTGCGGTCAAGGGCGATGTCGGCAGCGAGACGGACGTGTTGGCCATGTTCGAGGCTGTCGATGCCCGTTTCGGTCGGCTCGACGCGCTCGTCAACAATGCCGGCGTGGTCGACCAGAGCGCGCGCGTCGACGAGCTGAGCGCTGCGAGGCTGGAGCGCATGATGCGCATCAATGTGATCGCGCCGATGCTTTGCGCCCGCGAGGCGGTGAAGCGGATGTCGACCAGGCATGGCGGCAAGGGCGGTGCCATCGCCAATGTTTCTTCGATCGCGGCAAGGCTTGGCGGGCCGGGTCAATATGTCGACTACGCCGCCTCCAAGGGCGCGGTCGATTCCTTCACCGTCGGGCTTGCCCGCGAAGTGGCCGGCGAAGGCATTCGTGTCAACGCGGTCAGCCCGGGCATCATCGACACCGAAATTCATGCCTCCGGCGGTCAGCCGGATCGGGCCGAGAGAATGCGCAAGGTGGTGCCTATGCAGCGCGTCGGCACCGCCGAGGAAGTCGCAGCCGCAATTCTCTGGCTGCTGTCGGACGAGGCGTCCTACACAACCGGCGCCAATCTGGAAATCGGCGGCGGCCGCTAAAGCAAAAGGGGACAGTATCATGGCCTATGACGTCGTTATCATCGGATCGGGACCAGGCGGCTATGTCTGCGCCGTCAAGGCGGCGCAGCTCGGTCTGAAGACGGCGGTGGTCGAAAAGAACCCGACCTTCGGCGGCACCTGCCTCAACATCGGCTGCATCCCGTCAAAGGCGCTGCTGCATGCGTCCGAGATGTTTGCCGAGGCCGGCCATTCCTTCGAGGCGCTCGGCGTCGAGATCGGCGCGCCCAAGCTCAACCTTGGGAAGATGATGGCACACAAGGATGCGACGGTGACGGCCAACGTCAATGGCGTCGCCTTCCTGTTCAAGAAGAACAAGATCGACAGTTTTCGTGGCACCGGCAAGGTGGTTGCGGCCGGCAAGGTGTCGGTGACCTCCGATGACGGCAAGGTCGAGGAGATCGAGACCAAGAACATCGTCATCGCCACCGGCTCCGACGTCGCCGGCATTCCCGGCGTCGAGGTCGATTTCGATGAGAAGGTGATCGTCTCGTCGACCGGCGCGCTGTCGCTGGACAAGGTGCCGGGCCATCTGGTGGTGGTCGGCGGTGGTGTCATCGGTCTGGAGCTCGGCTCGGTATGGGCGCGGCTCGGCGCCAAGGTCACCGTGGTCGAGTTCCTCGATACCATCCTGGGCGGCATGGATGGCGAGGTCTCCAAGCAGTTCCAGCGCCTGCTGTCGAAGCAGGGCTTTGAATTCAGGCTGGGCGCCAAGGTGACCGGCGTCGCCAAGGCCAAGAAGGGGGCGACGGTTACCTTCGAGCCGGTCAAGGGCGGTGCGGCCGAGACGATCGAGGCGGACGCGGTGCTGATTGCGACGGGACGACGGGCCTATTCGGACGCTCTCGGGCTGAAGGAGGCCGGCGTCGACGTCGACGAGCGCGGCCGGGTCAAGACCGACGGCCATCTCAGGACCAACGTGCCCGGCATCTACGCCATCGGCGATGTCATCGCCGGGCCGATGCTTGCCCACAAGGCCGAAGACGAGGGCGTGGCGGTGGCCGAGACCATCGCCGGCCAGGCCGGTCATGTGAACTATGACGTGATTCCGAGCGTCGTCTACACCACGCCGGAAATCGCCACGATCGGCAAGACCGAAGAAGAATTGAAGAAGGCCGGCATCGACTACAAGGCCGGAAAATTCCCGTTCAGCGCCAATGGCCGCGCGCGCGCCATGCTGCACACCGACGGCTTTGTGAAAATCCTGGCCGACAAGGCCAGCGACCGTGTACTCGGCGTCCACATCGTCGGCTTCGGCGCCGGCGAGATGATCCACGAGGCGGCCGTGCTGATGGAATTTGGCGGCTCGTCGGAAGACCTAGCCCGCACCTGTCACGCCCATCCGACAATGTCGGAAGCGGTAAAGGAGGCGGCATTGGCGACGTTCTTCAAGCCGATCCATATCTGAGCGGTTGAATCGCAGGCGACGGTGGCGATTGGCGAAATAGCCAATCTCCCCCAAGTGGCCCCAAGTGGGGAGATGTCCGGCAGGACAGAGAGGGGCGCGAAGGATCACCACAGACGGCTTCCATTCTCAACCGCAGATGGATTCCAGGGTCTCCGCGATGTCGCTTCGCTCCTGCTCCGCGCTGGATGACGAAGATGAAGTTGGCCATGGCTAATCGCAGCTCAGAGCATCGACGGCTGCTCCCCAAAAAAACGGCCCGCCTTTCAGCGGACCGTTCATATATTAAATCAGCAGTCTGATTACTGAGCCGGTGCCGGCGCTGGTGCTGGGGCTGGCGCAGGGGCCGGAGCCGGAGCCGGTGTTGCCGGGGCCGGAGCCGGAGCGGGTGTTGCCGGAGCTGGCGCAGGAGCCGGTTCGGCTGGTTTCATCGGCTCGGCCGGCGCTGGTGCCGGAGCTGGTGTGCTGGCTGCGGGCGGTTCGGCAGGCGCAGGTGCCTCGCTACGTCTTCCAAAAACATAATAGGCGACAATTGCCAGGATAACGACGACCAGGGCAATCAGCCAGCCGCTGCCGCCGCCGCTTGGCCGTGCGGAGCCCGGCGAGGTGAATGGGTCGTTCGGATTGGGTGTGTTCGCCATAAAAGTGTCCTCCGTGGATGAAAAACATCAAGTAATAGCCATCAACGTACAATCGTTGAATCGGTTTCACATTAGGCGTTGAAAACGCCGAAAACAGGGCAATTCTGATCCGGAATCGCTCGCAGGCATGCATTTCCACCGCAAAATGGGTTCGATCGAGCCAAACCGAACCTTTTTCGGTTTCTTGGTACGAAGCGCGGCTGGTCCGCCGTCGCGCCACGCGTAAGGGCTGGTCCCGCCTCGGCAATGATTCGGTGCGCAACTCCGCCGTGTCGTTCAGTTGACGGCGGTCACCGTATAGCCGGTCTTGCGGAAACCCTCGACCAAGCCTTGCGCTCCGGGAAGGTGCATGGCGCCGACCGCCATGAAGACATTGCCGTGGGCGAGGATCGGCGCTGCACGATCGACCATCACCTTGTTGCGGCTGGTGATCATGGTCTGCTCGAATTCGGCGTAACCCGATTGGTCGTCTACCTGTTCGGGGACGATAGCCCGAAACAGCGGTACATACATGCCAGTGTCGCCACGCCGGTAAAGCACGATCATGGTTTCGTTGACGTCGTTCACCTTGTCGCCAAGCTTCAGCGTATCGACCAGTCCCTTCAGGTGAAAGGCGATCGGCAGCGAAGCCATGGCGCGCAGCTGGTCGGCGATTGTCTCCAGCCCCTCGACCGATTTGCCCGAAGCCTCGGCGTCCTTGGCAAGCTTGACGTCGAGCACTGGCGCACCGCCAGCCTGGCGGGCGACTTCGCATGCAGGTAGCGCCACCATCGCCGACAGCAACCAAGGTTTCATCTTGGCGACGGTCGCTGGCGGGATGCCACGCGCATCGAGCGCCTTGTTGACCACCGCCGCATCCTCCGGCGACAGCAGCGACGAAAGCGTCGTCTTGTCGGTGAACATCATCAGATCCGGCTCTTTCAGCATTGCTGCCATCATCTTCTGCTTGTCGAGCACTTCGGTGGTCTCGATGATGACGGTGCCAGCCGCATCGAATGCCTTCTGTGCGGCGGGTGGCAGCGTGGTGACGCGCGGGTCGGTAACGTGCATGGTGCCGAACAGGAAGGACGGTTTTTCGCCCGATTTTTCGAGCTTCCACAGCAGGCCCTTGCCGTTCGGCGTCGCTGCCGCCTCCGCCTCGATCTTGCGGTAGGCAGCCGGGTCGTCCTTTTGCAGCGCGCTCAGCATATCGCTACCGGTGCAGGCCGAAGTCTCGGCGCGTGCCTTGCCCGCCGCGAGCAGCGCGACGATGAGGAAAGAGAGGAAAAACAGGGCGTTCAGCGCGACGAGCAGCTTCAGCGACACATGGGTCGCGCGGTCGGCGATGGCGATGAGGCGTTTCATGCTGCGGTTCTAGGCGCAAAAAGCGGCAAAACGGTTAACCGGCGCATCAAAATTGTTGCGAGATGGCCACCGACACATGCATCGATCACGCACGAGGATGAGCTGCTTCGTAAATCTCGAGCAGCCTGGCGGTGTCGACGCCGGTGTATATCTGGGTTGTCGACAGGCTGGCGTGGCCGAGCAACTCCTGGATGGTGCGCAGGTCGCCGCCGCGCCCTAGCAGATGCGTGGCGAAGGAATGGCGCAGCGCATGCGGCGTCGCCGTGTCGGGCAGGTTGAGCGCCGAGCGCAGCTTGGCCATGTCGCGCTGGACGATCGCCGGGTTGAGCGGGCCGCCGCGGGCACCGCGAAACAGCAGGCCCTTGGGATCGAGATACCAGGGGCAGAGGCGGCGGTATTCAGCAATCGCCCGCAGCGCCACCGGCAGAACCGGCACCAGCCGGGTCTTGCCACCCTTGCCGGTGACGCGCAGCACGGTATCACCAGGCGAGGACAGATCGGCGCTCGACAGGCCGAGCGCCTCGGAAATGCGCAGGCCCGAACCGTAAAGCAATGTCAGCACGGCAGCGTTGCGGGCGGCGATCCACGGCTCCTCCGCCACCTGGCCTTCCACCGAGACGACGTGTTTTGCATCGCTTGCCGTCAGCGGCTTGGGCAGTGATTTCGGCTGCCGCGGCGCCCGCAAGGCCGCCGCACCCGCCGCATTGGCGAGGCCGCGCCGTTCCAGGAAACGCAGCAGCGAGCGGATGCCGGCCAGCCCCCGCCCGAGCGTACGCGGGCCGGCGCCTCCGGCACGGCGAGCAGCGAGAAAGCCGCGCAGATCGGCGGGGCGCAGATCGGCGATGTCGGAAATGCCGGGCGAGCCGCCGCAATGGCCGGTGAGGAAATGCAGGAACTGGCGCGTGTCGCGCTCATAGGCCTCGACGGTTTCGGGCGACAGCCGGCGTTCTCGCGCCAGCATCTTCAGCCAGGCCTCGCGCGCCGCCTGAAGGTCGGGTTTTGCCGGGATGAGGAATTCCTGCATTGCGCTCTTCCAATTCCCTACCATCTTCCGGCACTCGGGTTAGGAAGCGGTGAAGAGCGGCGTCATTGAAATGACGACGGGCTGGGGTTAGAGCAAGGCAAAGGATTTTCCGCAGATGAGCAAGCCGCAAAACCCCGTCCAGATGGCCGTGATCGGTGCCGCGCATGGCATCAAGGGCGAGTTGCGCGTCAAGAGCTTTACCGGCGATCCGCTGGCGCTGGCCGATTACGGTCCGCTCTATGCCAGGGACGGCCGCGCCTTCCAGATCGTCGACATCAGGCCCGCCAACACCGTGGTGGTGGTGCGCTTCAAAGGCATCAGCGATCGTAATGCCGCCGAGGCGCTCGCCGGCACCGAATTGTTCGTCGACCGTTCGGTGTTGCCGGACGAGGGCGAAGAGAACGAATTCTATCATGCCGACCTCGTCGGGCTGGAGGTCAGGGATGACACGGGTGCCGCCATCGGCGAGGTCGTCGCCGTGCACAATTTCGGCGGCGGCGACATTCTCGACGTGACGCTGGCGGGGCGCAAAGGCGTGCTTATTCCGTTTACGCAGGCCGCCGTTCCGGAAGTGTCGATCGCCAGTGGCTTTGTCCGCGTCGATCCGGCCGCGGCAGGGCTGGTCGAGGACGACGACGGAGCGTCTGCCGACCGCGACAGCTTCGACCCCAAGGGCAGGCCGCGCGGGCCGAAGGACGCCGGAGGCAACCGGTGAGCTTTTCCGCTTCGGTGCTGACGCTCTATCCCGAGATGTTTCCCGGCGTGCTTGGGCTGTCGCTGGCCGGACGCGCGCTGGAGACCGGCATCTGGTCGCTCGAAGCAATCCAGATCCGCGACTTCGCCAGCGATCGCCATCGTACCGTCGACGACACGCCGGCCGGCGGCGGCGCCGGCATGGTGATGCGGGCGGACGTGCTGGCCAGCGCCATCGACCATGCCTCGCCGCCGGGCGATCGGCGTCCAAAACTGCTAATGAGTCCGCGTGGAAAACCGCTGACACAGGCGCGAGTGCGCGAGCTCGCCGCTGGGCCGGGTGCGGTGATCGTCTGCGGTCGCTTCGAAGGCGTCGACCAGCGGGTCATCGAAGCGCGGGGGCTCGAAGAAGTGTCGATCGGCGACTTCATCCTGTCCGGCGGCGAGCCGGCAGCACTTGTGCTGCTCGATGCGGTGGTGCGGCTGTTGCCCGGCGTCATGGGCAATGCGGAATCGGGCGAGGAAGAGAGCTTTGAAAACGGCCTGCTCGAACATCCGCATTACACACGGCCGCAGGAATTCGAGGGGCGGCCGATCCCCGAAGTGCTGATTTCGGGCAATCACAGGAAGATCGCGGCGTGGCGGCGGGCCGAAGCGGAGAGGCTGACGAAGGAGCGACGCCCGGATCTGTCAGCCGCTCAGCCCTTATCGAAATAGTAGAAAGCCAGGAACAGGCCGACGGCGATGACGAAGCCGCGCACCGCGTTCTGCGGCACGCGCCTGGCGATCCAGACGCCGGCATAGCCACCCAGCGCGCCACCCGGGATCATGATGATCGCCTGCAGCCAGGCAATGACGCCGCCCGAGACGAAGACGAGGATGGCAACCGCAGCAATGACCACGGCCAGCATGTTCTTCAATGCGTTCAGCCGGTGATAGTCGCCGGACTGGGTGAGACCGAGCGTCGCCAGCATCATGACGCCCATGCCGGCGCCGAAGAAGCCGCCATAGACGGCGGTGGCGAACTGCGCCAGCGACCCGACCAGCGAACCTACCGCGGCCTCATGCTCCGGCTTGGGCGCCGGCTTCAGCCATGGCCCGGCAGCGAACAATGCGGTTGCCGCCAGCAGCAGCCACGGCACCAAGGCGCGGAACGACGGGTTGTCGAGCCCTAGAAGGATGAGCGCGCCAGACAGCGCACCCAGAGCCGAAATGAGGCTGAGCAGCAGTGCGCCACGCCAGAAATGCTTGATGTCGTGCCAATAGGCGAGCGTCGAGGTGATGTAGCCAGGAAATTGCGTCACCGACGATGTCGCATTGGCGACGATCGGCGGCAGGCCGGCCAGGGTCATGGCGCCAAAGGTTATGAACGTGCCGCCGCCGGCAACGGCATTGACCGCGCCTGATAGAAAGCCGGCGAGAAAGAGCAGGACCGCGTCCAAGATTGGCATGAGGGTGTCGTCGCTGGAGGAAAATGCTTATCTTCCGGCTTAGGAAGCTTGACGCGCGGGCGCAACCCCCTGGACCACAAGCGATCACGGGATTGCCACAGCGGCCTCAGCCAAAAAGAAACAGCGCCAAAAAAGAAACAGCGAAGGCGTGACAAAGCGCCGAAATAGCTGTATGTGCGCGCCGAACCGGAAGAAAATATGCCAAGAGCGATCTTCTGGCCCGTCAACAATGACGGTGTAGTCGCCCCTGCCCGATGTTCTCGAACAGAAGTTCTCGAACGAAGGGCATAGCCGAGCGGTCGATGCGACTGCAAGGCGAGTGTCGGACGCTCTGACTGTCGGAAGAACAAGAAGTGGATTATTGAGATGGACATCCTCCGTCAGCTCGAGGCCGAGCAGGCCGCCAAGATCGAAGCCAAGCGCAAGCTCCCCGAATTCCAGCCCGGCGATACCGTGCGCGTCCAGGTCCGTGTGACCGAAGGCACCCGCACCCGCGTCCAGGCCTATGAGGGTGTCGTCATCGCCCGCGCCGGCGCCGGCTTCCAGGAAAACTTCACCGTCCGCAAGATCTCCTACGGCGAAGGCGTGGAGCGGGTGTTCCCGGTCTATTCACCGATGGTCGAAGGCGTCGAGATCGTGCGCCGCGGCAAGGTGCGTCGCGCCAAGCTGTACTATTTGCGTGACCGTCGCGGCAAATCGGCCCGCATTTCGGAAAACACCGGCGTGCGCGCCCGCAAGCTGAACGACGAAGAGCGCGATGCGCTGAACGCCGAGAAGGCGCGCATCGAGGCCGAGAAAGTGGCCGCCGCCCAGGCGCTGGCCGCCGAGAAGGCCGCGCAGGACGCCGCCGAGAAGAAGGCCGCCGACGAGGCCGCCAAGGCCGCGGAAGCAGCTGCCGCCGAATAAGGCTCTTCAAGAACGTATTTTCGGAAAGGCGGCTTCGGCCGCCTTTTTGTTTCGCGAGGCGGATTCTATTTTGCCGGGCTGCATCGGCCGCAATCGATACGGATCGTTCCGTAATGCCGCCGATGAAAGCATTGAAATCCATTTTCGTGCCGAACGCCGCATCGGAGCGGCTTGCAAGGCGCCGGCGGAAAGCTAAAGTCGGCGCCGGATTTCCTGCATGCCTCGGCCGATCGAGGCGGTTCAGTTCCTGGGGAGCATCGTCATGATCAATTCGAAACTGCTGCTGGCCGGCCTGCTGGCTTGCCTTCTCGTGCCTGTCGCGGCTCTGGCGCAGGCGCTGCCCGACCTCGGCGGCAAGAAAGTGGTGGTGGTGACCGAAAACGCCTATCCGCCGCTGCAGTTCATCGATGCCAAGACCGGCAAGCAGATCGGTTGGGAATATGACGCGATGAACGAGATCGCCAAACGGCTGAATTTCAAGGTCGAATACCAGAATACCTCCTGGGACGCGATGATCCAGGCGGTTTCCGACAATCAGTACAACATCGGCATGACCGGCATCACCATCAAGGACGACCGCAAGCAGAAGGTCGATTTCTCCGATCCGTATATGCGCTCGGAACAGTTCATGCTGGTGCGCGGCGACGAGAAGCGCTTCACCGATGCAAAGACGTTCGCCGCCTTCAAGGACGGGCTGATCGGCGCGCAGGCCGGCACCACGCCCTTCTACACCGCCGTCTACAGCGTGCTCGACGGCAACGAGCAGAACCCGCGCATCAAGCTGTTCGAGACATTCGGCGCGACGGTGCAGGCGCTGAAGGCCGGCGACGTCGACGTCGTGCTCACCGACGGCACTGCCGGCAAGGGCTATGTCGATGCGTCCAATGGCGGCCTTAAGCTGATCGGCGGCCCACTCGGCACCGAGGATTTCGGCTTCATCTTCCCCAAGGGCTCCGACCTGGTGAAGCCGGTCAACGCGGCAATCGCTGCGCTCAAGGCCGACGGTACGCTCGACGCGCTCAACAAGAAGTGGTTCCTTGATTACAAGATGGGGCAGTAGGCCCGCTTGTTGCGCGCATTTCATGACGATTGTGCGCGGGAACTCGCGCTGACTCTGCGCTCGTACACCCCCCTCTGTCCTGCCGGACATCTCCCCCTCAAGGGGGGAGATCGGCTTTCGCATCGGCTTTCGCCAATTTTCAGTGTTGCAGAACGGGCCGCGAGGTCAAAGCTGCCGATCTCCCCCCTTGAGGGGGAGATGGCCGGCAGGCCAGAGGGGGGTGTGACAGAACGCTGCCTTCGTGACTCTGTTATCGGTACCGCTTGATGCCGTCGGCGCCTCTCGCCTCAGCCAAATCCGACTTCCCGTGGTGGCTTGCCGTGGCCGTGGCGATCGCCTTGGCCGCCGCCATCTTCATCGCTGCCAGCGACGTCTATGCCCAGGTCTTCGCAACCGTCGCCAAGGGCATCGGCGTCACCATCTTCGTCACGGTGGTCGCCTTCGCGCTGGCTTGCGCGATCGGCCTCGGCGTCGCGCTGATGGGCCTGTCGGGCTCACGCTGGCTCAGCCAGATCGCCCGCTTGTACGTCGAGATCATCCGCGGCGTGCCGATGCTGGTGCTGTTGTTCTGGATCGCCTTTGCCGGCGCGCCGGCCTTCGTCGCGGCATGGAACGCGCTGACGGCGCCGCTGCAAAGCGCCGGCCTCTTCGGTGAGCTGCTGGTACGCGACGTGTCGTTGCTTTGGCGCGCCGTCATGGCGCTGACCATCGGCTATTCCGCCTTCATTTCGGAGGTGTTCCGCGCCGGCATCCAGGCGGTCGAGAAGGGGCAGATCGAGGCGGCCAAGGCGCTCGGGCTGACGCGCACCCAGCGCTTCCGGCTGGTCATCTTTCCGCAGGCGATCCGCACCATCCTGCCGCCGCTCGGCAATGATTTCGTCGCCATGGTCAAGGATTCCTCGCTGGTCTCGGTGCTCGGCGTCGCCGACATCACCCAGATGGGCAAGATCTACGCCGCCGGCTCGTTCCGCTTCTTCGAAACCTATTCGATCGTCGCCTATATCTATCTCATCCTGACCGTCGGCCTGTCGTTGGCCTTGCGGGCGCTGGAGAAGCGGCTGCGCCACCAGCATGGGGAATAGAAGGCAGGCGAAAACGGCGCTACCATCGAGCGGACGCGACCGGGAAGGACCCATGATCATCGACAAGGCCAATGCGGCGCTGGAAGCGGTCTATACGGCCGACACGCCTGAGACGCTCGCCAAGGCCTATGCGCAATGGGCCGCGACCTATGACGGCGAAACCGCGGCGCTCGGCTATCTCCTGCCGTTCCTGATCACCGCCTGGGTGGCGCGCCATGTGCCGCCGGGCGAAGGGCCGCTGCTCGACGCCGGTTGCGGCACCGGCCTGTCGGGGCCGTCGCTCAAGGCACTCGGCTACCACGATATTGCCGGGCTCGACCTGTCGCAGGACATGCTGAAAATCGCCGGCAGCCGGCAGGCCTACAGCGAGCTGAAACAGGCGATGCTCGGCGGGCCATTGCCTTGGGCGGACGGGTATTTCCGCGCCTTTTTCTCGACCGGCGTGTTCACCATCAGCCACGCACCGGCGTCGGGCCTGCATGAACTGGTACGCATCACCAGGACGGGCGGCCACGCCATCTTCACGGTCCGCGACCAGGTTTTTGAAAGCGGCGGGTTTCAAGCCGTGTTTGGCGAACTGGAGCAGGCGAAAAAATGGCGGCCGGTCGAGGAGAGCCCGTGGTTCCGCTGCTACGCAATCGCCGAGCCCGACGCGCTGGTGAAGACGTTTGTGTTCGAGGTGCTGTGAAGCGCCTGCGAAGGCCGCCACGATTGCTGAAAAGCCAAAACATTGATATGAGCAGCGCCATGGAAGAGCTTTTTGGCGATCCGGCCTATAAGGGTTTCGTGCTGCAGGACAGAAAACGCCTGCCGTCGCGATTTTCCGCGCGCGTCTGCGGGGCGCTGACCAGCCGACTTAGCTAGGGCAGACTCGCCAGGCTGTTTCGCCGGTCCGACCGGCGTCGTTTTCCCTTTTTAAATCGACGGATTTAAGCAAATGAGCGCACCGCGCACCCTCTACGACAAGATTTTCGACGACCATGTCGTCGACCGCCAGGACGACGGCACCTGCCTGCTCTATATCGACCGCCATCTGGTCCACGAAGTCACCAGCCCGCAGGCTTTCGAAGGCCTGCGCATGACCGGCCGCAAGGTTCGGCATCCGGAAAAGACGCTGGCCGTGGTCGACCACAATGTGTCGACCTCGCCCGAGCGCAAGTTCGGCATCAAGAACGAGGAAAGCCGCATCCAGGTCGAGGCGCTGGCCAAGAACGCCAAGGATTTCGGTATCGAATATTATTCCGAGAAGGATATCCGCCAGGGCATCGTCCACATCATCGGTCCCGAGCAAGGCTTTACGCTGCCCGGCATGACCATCGTCTGCGGCGACAGTCACACCTCGACGCATGGCGCGTTCGGGGCGCTGGCGCATGGCATCGGCACCTCGGAAGTCGAGCATGTGCTGGCGACGCAGACGCTGATCCAGCGCAAGGCCAAGAACATGCTGGTGCGCGTCGACGGCGCACTGCCGGAAGGCGTCACCGCCAAGGACATCATCCTCGCCATCATCGGCGAGATCGGCACGGCCGGCGGCACCGGCTATGTCATCGAATATGCGGGCGAGGCAATCCGTGCGCTGTCGATGGAAGGCCGCATGACGATCTGCAACATGTCGATCGAAGCCGGCGCGCGCGCCGGCCTGATCGCGCCCGACGAGACCACCTTCGCCTATGTCAAGGACAAGCCGCGCGCCCCCAAGGGCGAAGCCTGGGACGCCGCGCTCGCCTACTGGAAGACGCTGCAGTCCGACGAAGGCGCGCATTTCAACAAGGTGGTCGTGCTCGACGCGGCAAAGCTGCCGCCGATCGTCTCCTGGGGCTCCTCGCCCGAGGACGTGGTCTCGGTGCAAGGCATCGTGCCGAACCCGGACGACATCACTGATGAGAACAAGCGCACCTCCAAGCAGCGCGCACTCGACTATATGGGCCTGAAGCCGGGCACCAAGATCACCGATATCGAACTCGATCGCGTCTTCATCGGCTCCTGCACCAATGGCCGCATCGAGGATCTGCGCGCCGCCGCCAAGGTGATCGAGGGCAGACAAGTCAATCCGCGGGTCAGTGCGATGATCGTGCCGGGCTCCGGCCTGGTCAAGGAACAGGCAGAGGCCGAAGGCCTCGACAAGATCTTTGTCGCCGCCGGCTTTGACTGGCGTGAGCCGGGCTGCTCGATGTGCCTTGCCATGAACGACGACCGGCTGAAGCCGCATGAGCGCTGCGCCTCGACCTCGAACCGCAATTTCGAAGGGCGCCAAGGCTTCAAGGGCCGGACGCATCTGGTGTCGCCGGCAATGGCCGCGGCGGCGGCGATCGCCGGCCATTTCGTCGACATCCGCGAGTGGAAATAGGGCAGGCGCGCGCAGTCGGATATGAGGAGCCCGAGCCGCAATGCGGTTCGGGCATTCTTCAGTCGGGCCGCCTGACGAATTCGTGGAATCCCTCACGACGGCCGGGTTGGTCCTTTGCGACGACCAGCGCCAGTTGGCGCTCGTCGAAGAGTTTGAACCATTCATCCCATTCGACCAGTTCGTAGCCGCCGGCATTGACCGGACGTTCGGCCTCATCCTGGTCCTGATAGGCATGCTGGCCGAAGACCAGCCTCAGCATGGGCTGCGTTCCGGCTTCGGGCGACACGTCGACGATCGCCGGAAAGCCGGCGCGTGCCGCGGCCCATGAGCGAATTGCATCGTGATCGGTCAGCATGATCGTGTCGGCCATCGGAGCGTCTCCTGGTTGCCGTCGTGAAACGCCGCTCGCCGTTCGCGGTTCCGCCCAGCGGCTTTGTCGACGCACCTGTCGTATATTCGCTTTCGCTTAACCGCTTGTTTGGGCTTCCGCTCTAAGGTCCTCCAAGGGGAAGCGAGGGGAAATTACAGCGCTTGGACACCGGCCTGCTCATAGCGCTGCTCAATCCAGGCATCGCCCTCACACTCGGCGCGGCATTTCTCGTGCTGTGGTTCTATCAGCGCCACCGTCCCTATCTGGCTGTGCTGGCGGCGGGCTACTCGGCCTCGGCCGCAGGCTTCCTGCTCCAGTATTTCACGCTGCCGGTCGGCATGGCGCCGACCAAGCTCATCTCGA
The DNA here is from genome assembly GCF_040321335.1 of Mesorhizobium sp. M0437. Classification (NCBI taxonomy): domain Bacteria; kingdom Pseudomonadati; phylum Pseudomonadota; class Alphaproteobacteria; order Hyphomicrobiales; family Phyllobacteriaceae; genus Mesorhizobium; species Mesorhizobium sp. M0437. The sequence goes on along the minus strand of NZ_JAMYRK010000022.1, from coordinate 18,667 downwards.
TCCTGTGCTTCACCTTCGCCACCTGCTGTCTCGCCGGCGCGGTCATTGCGCGCTATGGGCGGCGCGTGCCTTACCCGGCGGTCGGCATTCTGGCCTGCGGCGGCCTGGCCGCGTTCTCGTGGTTTCTTTTTGCCCGGCCGGATCTCACCTGGCGCATCCTTGCCATCAATTTCAGCTTCGGCGGCATCAGCCTGGCTGTCGCCGCCGAGTTGCGCGTGGTGCGCAACAACGGCCCGACGGAAATGATCCTGTTCGTGCTGTCGCTGCTTTCCGGCCTGAACTTCCTGGGGCGGACGCTTGCCGTCGTCATCGCGCATGGGCCGTTCACCAGCTATGAAGGGCTTTACTCCTCGTCCTACTGGACGACGGCTCTGCTGTCGCATGCATTGCTGTCGCTGCTTATTGCGCTTTGCCTGTTCGGCGCCGCCGCGCTCGATGTGATGAAGGCCCTGAAGACCGAAACCCTGACAGACCCGCTGTCGGGCCTGCTCAACCGCCGCGGCTTCGAGGAGCGCGCCATGCTTGTCCTGCAGCACTGTGCCACGGCGCAATTGCCGGTTGCTCTGGTGCTTGCCGATCTCGATCATTTCAAGGCGCTCAACGATCAACATGGCCACGCGGCCGGCGATCGCGTCATCGCCGACTTCGCTGCCAAGCTTCTGTCGGCTGCAGGTACGCGCGGCGTTGCCGGCCGCATCGGCGGCGAAGAGTTCGCCGTGCTTTTGCCGCTCAGCGACCTTGGCGCGGCAAGACTGTTTGCCGAAACCATTCGCACGCTCTATTCGGCGGACAGAATCGACGGGCTTCCGCCCGAGACAAGAGTGACCGCCAGCTTCGGCGTGGCCGCCCGCGCCAGCGACGAAGGGCTGGACCCGCTGATGCGCCGCGCCGACGAAGCGCTCTACAGAGCCAAAAGGAGTGGCCGCGACAGCGTATGCCTGTCCTATCAGCGGCCTGAGACGGTCGTCCTTCCCAATAGGACCAGTGCTGGCTGAGCGTCAGCGACGGCTTCGAATTAACGTCTTTTTCGCGCGTTGGTGATTTGCTGTTCGGGGGAGTGCCAAAACGCCATGGGCAGCGCTAATTTCATCCTGCTGATCAACCTGTTCGTTGCCGGGCTGCTGGCGGCGGCCTTCATGACGATCGCGGTCTATGACGCCGGCCGGGTGTCGGCACGCTGGCTGGCGTTCGGCTATGTGCTCGGCACGGCTTATTTCGCGATCGAGTTCAGCATTCCTGCCTTCGACAATGCGCGCCCCGTGGTTGTCGCCGCCTTTGCCGCCTTCCTTGGCGCTACCGTCGCCTTCAATGGCGGGCTTGCCCATAAATACCGCGTTTCGCCGCCTTGGCCGCCGATGCTGTTCTTCCTGGTCTTCGCCACCCTCGCGGTCTACTTCGTGCAGGACCTGCCACGCCAATCGTTCGTGCGAATGGCGGCCTACCAGCTTCCCTATGCGGCCATGCAGTTCACCGGGCTGGCGATCGTCTTGTCGTCCAGGCAAAGACGCGAGCGGCTCGACTATATGCTGATGGCTGTCCTTGCGGCCAGCACCTTGCAGTTCGCCAGCAAACCCTTCATCGCCCATGCGCTTGGTGGCTGGGGCGCCAACCCGCAATCTTATGCGCAGACCAGCTATGCGTTGGTGTCGCAGTCGGTCGGCACCGTGTTCGGCCTGGCGCTTGCGCTGGTGACATTGGCTATCCTGGTCCGCGACGTGCTCGCCGAGGCGACGTCGAAATCGGAAACCGACACGCTTTCGCGGCTGCTCAACCGTGGGGGCTTCGAGCGCCATGCCGAGATCGCACTGCGTGACGCCATGCGGCGCGCCGTTCCAGCCGCACTGGTCATTGCCGATCTCGACCATTTCAAGCGCATCAACGATACTTACGGCCACGCGTCGGGCGATCGGGTCATCGAGACCTTTGCCGGTTTTCTCCGCGATGCCGCGGCCGACCATCATGTCGCCGGCCGCATCGGCGGCGAGGAATTCGCGATTTTCCTGCCGGGGACCAATCTAGCCGCCGCCCGGCTCTTTGCCGAGGGCACGCGGAGCGCCTTCGGTGCCACGCCGATCGACTGCCTGCCCGCGGATCACCGCTGCAGCGCCAGCTTCGGCGTTGCCGAGCTTGGTCCGGGCGAAAGCTTTTCCGACCTGTTGCGGCGCGCCGACAAAGCGCTCTATCAGGCGAAGGGCAGCGGTCGCGATTGCGTGCGTGTCTCGGTGGGGCCGGCTGTTGCCCTGCCGGCGCCGTCAACCAAGGGCGGCGTGGCCGTCAGCGGCAGGGGCTGAGCTCCGGCATTTCGCCGTCGGAGAGGCCGTACATATAGCTGCGGCCCTTGACGAAAACCGGCGGCCTATAGCAGTCGCCGCCGCGGACATCGTCCGATTCGTTTTCGTAGATCACGTCGGGCTGGCCGGCGCTGGTGTAGTCGGACAATTCCTTGGCCAGCTTGCCCTCGCCAACGAGGATACGCTTGTAGCCGGCGGCGCTGTCGATGACGAGATTGCCGAAGGAATCGGCATAGACGCGGTCATGATGGCGCGTCCCGGCGAATGCCGGTGCGACGACGCCGACGGCGAGCGCCGCCAATAGGAACCAGGGAAGGCGCGATCCTGCTGAATTCGAATGCATGGCGTGCTGCTCCAGTTGCTGAGAGGCAAGCCTCCTCGAATCAGAAATTAACCTTTTATTAACCTTTGTTAAGAGGGCAACCGCAGCACGGGCGAGGTCTCGGAAAATATGGTTAATACCCGATCGCCCACCGGCCATCATTCGGCCACGCCTTGTTCCCACCATTCCCAGCATCGGGCGCGACTCAAAAAGCATGAAATCCGGTGGCTTGCCGGAGCATCGCGGCGGGCTCGATACGCGGTGGGGAAGGCAGCAAATGAGATTACGCCGCACGTTTCGGATGGCGCTGGCCATTCCGCCGCTGCTGGCTGCAGCCGCCTGCGCGCCGCAGACCAGCGCGCCCAAGCTCGGCAACACGGCCGCCGCTTCCGTGTCGCTTGCTCCGGCTGCTAGCGAACCGACGGCACCGCAGCCGCGCACAGCTACTTACAACTGCGCCGACGGCAGCGTGATGACCATCGAGAATCTCGGCACGTCGGTGCGCGTCCTCGGCCAGAACGGCGCCAGCGCCGAGCTGCCGGCCTCACCGGCCAATCAGACCAGCCGTTACGGCGAGGCGCATGACGCAATCGTGATCGATGGGCGTGAGGCGCTGGTGATGAAGGGCGGTGCACCACCGCTGGCCTGCAAGCGCTGATCCGCCCCTTGCGCCAGCCATATTTTGCAGTGCGACGACATTGTGCCGGCGCAAGGCGACAGCCCTAATCGATTGAAGCTGAAAGCCTCGCTTTCATCAGACTAAATTACGTTTTCGAAACGGTTTTCCGGCTTTGACGCGGTGCAAAAAGAGCATTAGAAACCGGCTGTCCGAAGTCGCAACCGGAAGCGGTAATGCCGCATTCCCACCTGAGGCTCCAGAGACGCCGAACTGGGGGAGCCATGAGCAAATCACCAGCCACCCGCGAATTTGCCAGGCGTGAACGGCCGCTTTCGCCGCATCTGACCGTCTATCGGCCGCCGATCACCATGACGATGTCGATCGTCCACCGCATCACCGGCGGGGCGCTCTATTTCGGCACGCTGCTGGTCGCGCTGTGGCTGATGGCGGCGGCGAGCTCGGAGGCGACCTTCAACGCCGTAAACTGGGCCTTCGGCTCGTGGCTGGGACGGCTGGTGCTGTTCGGCTACAGCTGGGCGCTGATGCACCACATGCTGGGCGGTGTGCGCCATCTTATCTGGGACACTGGGGCAGGGCTGGAAAAGCATACGGCATCGAGGATCGCCTGGGCGACGCTTGCCGGCTCGGTCACGCTGACGCTGCTGATCTGGATCGCCGGCTACATGGCGCGGGGAGCCTGACATGAACGGCAAGAACACCGACATGCGCACGCCGCTGGCCAAGGTCCGCGGCCTCGGTTCCGCCCGCGAGGGCACCGGCCATTTCTGGCGCCAGCGGCTGACGGCGATCTCCAACATCCCGCTGGTCCTGTTCTTCGTCGGCTTCCTGATCGCACTCAACGGCGCCAGCTATCTCGAGGTGCGCGCCGCACTTGCCAATCCGTTCGTTGCACTGGTGCTGGCGCTGGTGCTGTTGTCGGTGCTCTACCACATGCGGCTCGGCATGCAGGCGATCATCGAAGACTATGTGCATGGCGAAGGCACCAGGCTGGCGCTGCTTGCCCTCAACACATTCTTTCCCGTAGTCGTCGGCGTCGCTTCGGTCTTCGCCCTGCTTAAACTGGCATTTGGAGGCTGATTTTTTGGCCAAGGACGCGAAGAACGCCAACACGGCTTCCGCCTATAGCTATGTCGATCACAAATTCGACGTCGTGGTCGTCGGCGCCGGCGGCGCCGGCCTGCGCGCCGCGCTCGGCATGGCCGAGCAAGGCCTGCGCACCGCCTGCATCACCAAAGTGTTCCCGACGCGCTCGCATACGGTTGCGGCGCAGGGCGGCATCGCCGCCTCGCTCGCCAATATGGGGCCCGACAACTGGCAGTGGCATCTCTTCGACACCGTCAAAGGCTCAGATTGGCTGGGCGACACCGACGCTCAAGAATACATGGTGCGCGAAGCGCCGGCGGCGGTCTACGAGCTCGAGCACTACGGCGTTCCCTTCAGCCGCACCGAGGACGGGAAAATCTACCAGCGGCCGTTCGGCGGCATGATGATGAATTTCGGCGAGGGGCCGCCGGTGCAGCGCACCTGTGCGGCCGCCGACCGCACCGGCCACGCCATGCTGCACACGCTCTACGGCCAGTCGCTGAAGCACAATGCGCAGTTCTTCATCGAGTATTTCGCGCTCGACCTGATCACGGAGCCGGACGGCACCTGCACCGGCGTGGTCGCCTGGAACCTCGACGACGGCACCATCCACCGCTTTTCGGCCAAGATGGTGGTGTTGGCGACCGGCGGCTATGGCCGCGCCTATTTCTCGGCCACCTCGGCGCATACCTGCACCGGCGATGGCGGCGGCATGGCCGCACGCGCAAGCCTGCCGCTGCAGGATATGGAGTTCGTGCAGTTCCACCCGACCGGCATATACGGCGCCGGCTGCCTGATCACCGAGGGCGCGCGCGGCGAGGGCGGCTATCTCGTCAATTCCGAGGGCGAGCGCTTCATGGAGCGCTACGCGCCGTCAGCCAAGGATCTGGCTTCGCGCGACGTGGTCTCGCGCTGCATGACGCTGGAAATCCGCGAGGGCCGCGGCGTCGGCCCGAAGAAGGATCACATTTTCCTGCATCTCGACCATCTCGACCCGGCCGTTCTGCACGAGAGGCTTCCGGGTATTTCGGAATCGGCAAAGATCTTTGCCGGCGTCGACCTGACCAAGGAGCCGATCCCGGTGCTGCCGACGGTCCACTACAATATGGGCGGCGTGCCGACCAATTACTGGGGCGAGGTGCTGAACCCGACGGCGTCGAATCCGGACCAGGTGTCGCCCGGGCTGATGGCGGTCGGCGAAGCCGGCTGCGCCTCGGTGCACGGTGCTAACCGGCTGGGCTCCAACTCGCTGATCGACCTGGTGGTGTTCGGCCGTGCGGCGGCAATCCGGGCCGGCCAGGTGATCGACCGCACATCGGCGATCCCTTCGCCCAACGAGGCCGCCGTCGAAAAGATCATGGACCGCTTCGACCGGCTGCGTCACGCCAACGGCTCGACGCCGACCGCGGTGTTGCGCGAAAAGATGCAGAAGGCGATGCAGGAGGACGCGGCGGTGTTCCGCACCCAGGACTCGCTGGAAAGCGGCTGCAGGCGCATTTCCCAGATCTGGGGCGAGCTCAAGGACGTAAAAGTGTTCGACCGCTCGATGATCTGGAACTCCGATCTGGTCGAGACGCTGGAGCTGGAAAACCTGATGGCCAACGCCATTACCACCGTCTACGGCGCCGAGGCGCGCAAGGAAAGCCGCGGCGCGCACGCGCGGGAGGACTTTTCGGCCCGCGACGACGCCAACTGGCGCAAGCATACGCTGGCCCGGCTCAACGAGGCCGGCGAGGTGGCGCTCACCTACCGGCCGGTGCACACCGAAACGCTGCTCAAGGAAGCAGACGGCGGCATCAACCCGGCCAAGATCGCGCCGAAGGCCAGGGTGTATTGAGATGAGGCTGCTGGCGGTTGCGGGATATTCCGGCACGCCCCTTCCGGCCAAGCTCGGCCTGAAGGACGGGATGATTGCCGCTTTCGTCGCCTTGCCGGCCGAACTCGAGGATTTGGCCGAAGCCGTGGATTTTGCCGAGCTCGATCGGCTGGCCAACTGGTCGGCGATTTCGGGCGTTCATGAGAAATACGATGCCGTACATGCTTTCACCCGGCAGCGTGTCGAGATCGAGGACCGTCTTGGCGACGTCGAAGCGGCAATCAAGCGGGACGGCATGGTCTGGGTGTCATGGCCGAAGAAGGCATCGAAAGTGCCGACCGACGTCACCGAGGACGTTATCCGCACAGAGGCGCTGAAGCTCGACCTTGTCGACGTCAAGGTCGCCGCCGTGAACGAGATCTGGTCCGGGCTGAAGCTCGTCATCCGAAAGGACCTGAGGTAATGGTCGAACTCACGCTTCCGAAAAACTCGAAGATCATGGCCGGAAAAACTTGGCCGAAGCCGGAGGGCGCGACCAACCTGCGCGAATATCGCATCTACCGCTGGTCGCCGGACGATGACGAGAACCCGCGCATGGATACGTATTTCGTCGACATGGACGATTGCGGGCCGATGGTGCTCGACGCGCTGCTCTGGATCAAGAACAAGATCGATCCGACGCTGACGCTGCGCCGCTCCTGCCGCGAAGGCATTTGCGGCTCGTGCGCCATGAACATCGACGGGTCGAACACGCTGGCCTGCACCAAGGGCTGCGACGACATTTCCGGCGCGATCAAGGTCTATCCGCTACCGCACATGGCCGTGGTCAAGGACCTGGTGCCCGACCTCACCAATTTCTACGCCCAGCACGCCTCGATCGAGCCGTGGCTGAAGACGGTGTCGCCCGAGCCGGCCAAGGAATGGCTGCAGAGCCATGAGGACCGCGAAAAGCTCGACGGGCTCTACGAGTGCATATTGTGCGCCTGCTGCTCGACCTCCTGCCCGAGCTACTGGTGGAACGGCGAGCGCTATCTCGGCCCGGCGACGCTGCTGCAGGCCTATCGCTGGCTGATCGATTCCAGGGACGAGGCGACGGGCGAGCGGCTCGACAATCTCGAAGACCCGTTCCGGCTCTATCGCTGCCACACCATCATGAACTGCGCCCAGACTTGCCCCAAGGGGCTCAACCCGGCCAAGGCGATCGCCGAGATCAAGAAGATGATGGTGGAGCGACGGGTTTAGGCGGCGGGCGGGTTGCAGCCGAGATCGTCTCGTCCGCAGCGATCCTTCGCGCCCCCCTCTGTCCTGCCGGACATCTCCCCCCTTGAGGCCCCTTGAGGGGGGAGATTAGCAGCTTGGAGGACAGCGCCCTTTCTGCAGCCTTGAAAAGTGGCGAAGCGGTGATGACAGCCAATCTCCCCACTAGAGGGGGAGATTGGCCGGCAGGACAGAGGGGGGCGCTGTCCCGCCGAGTTCGAAAGGATAGCAAACTTATGACCGATTCCGACCTTCCCATCCTCTCTCCCATCGAAGCCCGCGTGCTCGGCTGCCTGATCGAGAAGAAGGAGCTGACGCCGGACGTCTATCCGCTGACGCTCAATGCGGCACATGCGGCGGCCAACCAGAAGACGGCGCGCGAGCCGGTAATGTCGGTCGAGCTTGCCGAGGTCAGGCGGGCGCTTGGCCAGCTGGAGCAGAAGGGCCTCGTCAGGCAAGTGTTCGCGTCGCGCGTCGAGCGCTACGAGCATATCGTGGCGCAGCGCTTTTCCCTGACCTCGGCGCAGATCGCGCTGCTCGGCCTGTTGCTGCTGCGCGGCCCGCAGACGGCCTATGAATTGCTGGCGCGAAGCGAGCGCATGGCGCGGCTGCCGTCGATCGACGAGCTTCGCGGCAATCTCGATCTGCTGATCGGCCGCCGGCCACCGCTGGTGCAGCAGATCGATCGCGGCCCAGGCCAGCGCGAGGATCGCTACGTCCATCTGCTCAGCGGGCCGCCGCAGCTGTCGGCTGCCGCAGCACCCCTGCAGTCGTCCTCGCCGGCGTCGGATATGGAAATGCGCGTGCGGGCCCTCGAGGAGGAGGTCGCGGCATTGCGCGCCCGCCTCGACGCGCTCGTTGGCGAAAAAAGCCAATAATCATTCGAGAGGGGGCGCGAAGGATCGCCCGCTTCGCAGACCAGCTCTCACCCGAGCCTGGCGTCGAGCGATACTTTGATGGCGCCGAGCGCTTTCGAGACCGGGCATTCGGCCTTGGCCTTCTCGGCCAATTCCTTGAACTTGGCGGCATCAATGCCCGGTACCTTGCCGACCAGCGTGATCGCGCTGCCGGTGATGCCGGTGCCGGGGACCAGCGTTACCACGGCCTTGGCGTCGAGCTCGGCAGCCGGAGTGCCGTTCTCGGCGAGAAAATGCGAAAGCTGCATGGCGTAGCAGCCGGCATGGGCGGCGGCGATCAGCTCTTCCGGGTTTGTGCCGGATTTGCCGCTTTCATCCTCGAAACGCGTCTTGGCCGAATAGGGTGTGCCCTTCAGCACCCCGCTCTGGGTTTCGAGTGTGCCCTTGCCTTCCTTGAAACTGCCTTTCCAAACGGCGTTGGCGGTGCGGTCCATCAATTCCTCCTTGATTGTCGTGGCTGAGCCCGTGATCGGCATCCAGTCGACTATAGCGCGCGCGGGAGCGAAGGCCACCCACGCTTTCGTATCGGCGGCGGCGTGACACATCATGTCGAGCGAAAAAAATTCGAAAAAAATATGCGTGCAAAAATGTCGACTTCCATCTGTCCCGGCCGTCCTGCGGGCGGCCATGGACTTGGTGGCCGGATGGAGGACCACATGAACAATCTGTTTTCTGCTCACTGGACAAGCACCGGCCACAGGGCCGGTGAACAACAAGCCGACTGGTCGCGCCTGCAGCCTTCCGGCTTCGGCCGACTGCTTGCGGCGATTGCCATCATTGGGATTGCGGTATCTCTTCTCGACTATGCTGCGGCCGGTCTCGATTCTGCGGCAGGCAAGGGCTCCGCGGAGATTTCCGTAGCCTCGTCTTCGGCTTCAAGCCAGGAATGGAGATAAAAATGAAGTATGTTTGCCTAGTCTATGGTGAAGAAAAAGATCTCTACGCAATGACCCCCGAGAGGCTGGCCAAGCTCGACGCCGATTCGATGGCCCATGACCGGTCATTGGACCAACGCGGGATGCTGATCATCGCGCAGGCGCTGCAATCGGTGAAAACGTCGAAAACCGTTCGCAGGCGCAAGGGCAAGCGGCTGGTCACCGACGGCCCCTTCGCCGAAACCAAGGAGCAGTTGCTCGGTTTCGTCATGATCGAGGCCGAGAGCCTCGACGAGGCGCTGGGGATCGCGGGCGAGATTCCGCTCGCCGAAATCGGCACGATCGAGGTGCGGGCGATCTACAAGGTGCCCGGGTCATAGAGATGTCTCGATAAGTTCCTCCGCGGAGCGGTGGCGACCAACGACTGGCGCAGGCTGTCGTTTTCTTCAATCGGCGCAACTTTTGCGTGTTGAAGCGAAGCAATACTTCTCCTATCGTCGCCCGAGATTGGGGGATCTTGGGCATGCATATATTGATTGCTGCAATCGGCCTGCTTGGGGCGGCGGCGTTCTGGTGGTACCGGCTGAAGATCATGAACGACGCGGCGCGTGAGGTTGCCGACGTGGTTGGCCGCGTCCAGGGCAACGTCCGCCGCAAGAAACTGCGCAAGCAGGCGGCGCTCTCGCCGCTGACAGCGATCGACGATCCGGTCGTCGCCGCCGCGACGCTGATCACCGCCATCGTTTCCGAACATGGTCCTGCGCTGCCGCAACGCGAAGCTGCCATTCGATCGGTGATCTCGGAGATTGCCGACAAAAAACAGACCGATGAAGCGGTGATCTACGCCAAATGGGCGGCATCGCAAATCGACGACGCCACGGTCGTCATCGACAAGCTGGCACCGTTCCTGCGCGAACGGCTCGACGCGGTCGAAAGGAGCGATCTGCTGCGGATGGTCAGCCGTGCGGCGGAAGCCGGCGGACAAAACCTGCAGATTCCCGACCAGCGCATGCTGCGGCTGCGCCAGAAGCTGGGCTTCGAGGTCAACTAAGTCCCCTGATACGAAATTCGGCAGACCGCATGGCGATTAAGCCGAGACGCCTGATCGCTTCGTCATCCTGGGTCTTCTCTCCGCTTCGCGTCGCTACGCCCAGGGATGACGAAGTTGGGGAAGCTTCAGGGCCTGTTTAGATCGCCTCGCCCTTCAACAATTTCGGCGTGTCGCCGGACAGACCCGACGCCTGGCGGATGAAAAACCCCTTCAGCCGGGGCATGCGCTCGACGAGGCCGAGGCCGATGTCGCGCAAAGTGCGCAGCGGGCCGAAATCGTTGGAAAACATCCGGTTCAGCACATCGGTGGTGATGCCCATCTGCACCGTGTCGAAACGCCGCCATTGCTGGTAGCGCTCGAGCACGTCGAGCGCGCCGATGTCCTGGCCGAGCCGGTCGGCCTCGACCACCACTTCGGCCAGCGCCGCCACGTCCTTGAAGCCGAGATTGAGACCCTGGCCGGCGATCGGGTGGATGCCGTGGGCGGCGTCGCCGGCCAAGGCGATGCGCGGCGCGACGAAGGCGCGCGCAATGATCAGCCCGAGCGGCCAGGCACGCGGCTTGTCGGCGAGATGGATTTCGCCGAGTTTCAGGCCAAAGCGCTGCTCGAGCTCATATTCCAGGACCAGCGTGTCGCCACTGACCAGTTTCTCGGCATCCTGCGACCGTTCGACCCAGACGATCGACGAGCGGTTGGTGCCGTCCTTGCCCGGCTTGAGTGGCAGCGTGGCAAACGGGCCTGCGGGGAGGAAATGCTCTTCGGCGCGGCCGTTGTGCGGCCGCTCGTGCGCCACCGTGCAGACGATGCCGGACTGGCCATACTCCCATTTCACCGTCTTGATGCCGGCCATGTCGCGCAGCTTCGAATTGACGCCGTCGGCGGCAACCAGCAGCCGCGCCTTCAGCGTCGCGCCGTCGGCAAGATGCACGGTGATGCCGGCGCCGTTGATGTCGAAGGCGCTGACGGCGACGCCTTCGATGATGCCGATGCCGAGTTGTTCGGCGCGCCGGCGCAAGGCGCCGTTCAAATCCTTGTTGGCGACCATATGCGCAAAGGGTTCGCCGGGCGCGACCTCGCCGTCGAAGGTGAGGAACACCGGGCGGACCGGATCGGATGTGCGCGAATCGGTGACGATCATTTCGGTGATCGCCTGCGCCCCCGGCGCGATCTCGTTCCAGACGCCGAGCTGGTCGAGCATGCGGCACGCGGCGGCGGCAATCGCCGAGGCGCGGCCGTCCTTCTGCCAGACCCTGGCGGGTGCTGCATCGACGACGGCGACGGCGAGGCTCGGCCGCGCCTGCTTCAGCGACACGGCGGCGGCCAGGCCGACATAACCGGCGCCGGCGACCAGAACGTCGAGCGAATTCTTGCTGTCGAGCATGGCAATTCCTTTCGCAGCCTGACTGTCGCCGGGCATTCCGCCCTTGACTGCCCGCTGTTCCTGTCGGAAACCGCCATGGTAATTTTGCGGCGAGGTCAAGATGACGGCAGCCATGGACGAGCTTCTCGGCATTCTCGACCTCGAGCAGCTGGAACACAACCTGTATCGTGGTCGCAGCCCCAAGCTCGATTGGCAGCGCATCTTCGGCGGCCAGACCATCGCCCAGGCGCTGGTCGCCGCGCAGCGAACGGTCGAGCCCGAGCGCCACGTGCATTCGCTGCATGGCTATTTCATGCGGCCGGGCGACACCAAGGTGCCTATCATCTACGAGGTCGACCGCATCCGTGACGGCGGCTCCTTCACCACGCGCCGCGTCGTGGCGATCCAGCACGGCCAGGCGATCTTTTCGCTGGAAGCCTCGTTCCAGCAGGATGAGGTCGGCCTGGAACATCAGGTGCCGATGCCGCAGGACGTGCCGGCGCCCGACACGTTGCTGTCGCAGCGCGAATTGCTGGGCAAGTTCGGCGAAGCCGTGCCCGACGGCATCAAGCGCTATTGGGAGCGCGACCGGCCGATCGAGATGAAGCCGGTGATGCTGAAGCATTATACCAGCCGGGAAAAACTCGAGCCGAAGCAGAACATCTGGATCCGCACCACCGGCCCGGTGCCGGCCGACCGCGCCACGCAGGCGGCCGTGCTCGCTTACCTCTCGGATATGACGCTGCTCGACACCTCGACCTTTGCTCATGGCCGCGCCATTTTCGATCGTGATATCCAGGCAGCCAGCCTCGACCACGCCATGTGGTTCCACCGCAGCCATCCGCTCGACGACTGGATGCTGTACACGCAAGACAGTCCGTCGACGCAAGGATCGCGTGGCTTTACCCGCGGCTCGCTGTTTGCCCGCGACGGCACCTTGATCGCCTCGGTTGCCCAAGAAGGACTCATCCGGCTGAAGCGGCCGCCTGCGGAGTAGGCATTTTTCGAAATTTGCCTATTTTTTAAGCATATGCACTGCCGCGCCTGTGAACAGGCAGCTGCCAGACCTTCTCGATTTCGTTGTTTAACAACAGCTTAACACCCTGCTTCGGCAATTGGCACGGAGCTTGAATCCTAGCGGGCACTCTCCGGCTCTCATGGGGATCGGCGAAGTCGTGCAAACGCGGGGACCCGCAACAGCAAAGGGTGAAACCTTATGAAGATCGTGATGGCAATCATAAAGCCGTTCAAGCTCGACGAGGTGCGCGAGGCGCTCACCGCAGTCGGCATCCAGGGCCTGACCGTCACCGAAGTAAAAGGCTACGGACGTCAGAAGGGTCACACGGAAATCTATCGCGGGGCGGAATACGCGGTCAGCTTCCTGCCGAAGATCAAGATCGAAGTCGCGGTCGCTGTAGACATGGTCGACAAGGCCGTCGAAGCCATCACCGCGGCGGCCAAGACCGGCCAGATCGGCGACGGCAAGATCTTCGTTTTCGGCATCGACCAGGCGGTGCGCATTCGCACCGGCGAAACAGACACCGACGCGCTTTGAGCTGCGGATACGTATTCCAATGGAGAGTTCAATGAATATTCCTTCTACCTTGAAGATAACGGGACGCGCGGCCGTTTTAAGTTCGCTCGCTCTCGCTGCACTGGGCACGGTTGCTGCGTTCGCGCAGGAAGCGGCACCGGCGGCACCGGCAGCCCCTGCGCCCGCGCTCGACACCGGCAACACAGCCTGGATGCTGACCTCGACGGCGCTGGTGCTGATGATGACCGTACCGGGCCTGGCGCTGTTTTATGGCGGCATGGTGCGCAAAAAGAACGTGCTCGCCACCATCATGCAGAGCTTTGCCATCACCTGCCTGGTGACGGTGCTGTGGTTCATGTTCGGCTACTCGCTGGCCTTCTCGGATGGCGGCGGCATGAATGCCTATCTCGGCGGCTTCTCGAAGTTCTTCCACAACGGCATCACCACCTCCTCGCTGTGGCTGCCGGGCGTGGCGAACATTCCTGAGTTCGTCTTCTCGATGTTCCAGATGACCTTCGCCATCATTACGCCGGCGCTGATTGCCGGCGCCTTCGCCGAACGCATGAAGTTCTCGGCGCTGCTCATCTTCATGGGCGCGTGGCTGCTGGTGGTCTACGCCCCGATCGCGCACTGGGTGTGGGGCGGCGGCTTCCTCGGCACAGCCGGCGTTCTCGATTTCGCCGGCGGCACGGTCGTTCACATCAACGCCGGCGTTGCCGGCCTGGTCTGCGCGCTGGTTCTCGGCAAACGTGAAGGCTACGGCACCACCAACATGGCGCCGCACAACCTCGTCTACTCCGTCATCGGCGCTTCGCTGCTGTGGGTCGGCTGGTTCGGCTTCAACGCCGGCTCGGAACTGGCCGCCGACGGCCTTGCCGGTGCCGCGATGCTGAACACCCAGGTTGCCGCTGCCGCTGCGGCGCTCGCCTGGATGTTCGCCGAATGGATCGTCGCCAAGAAGCCGAGCGTGCTTGGCATCATCTCGGGCGCCGTCGCCGGCCTGGTCGCGGTGACGCCGGCTTCCGGTTTCGTCAATCCGACCGGCGCCTTCATCGTCGGCATCGTCGCCGGCGTGCTCTGCTACGTCTCGGCCGTCAAGCTCAAGCACGCGTTCGGCTATGACGACTCGCTCGATGCATTCGGCGTGCACGGCATCGGCGGCATCATCGGTGCATTGCTGACCGGCGTGCTCGCCGATCCGGCGATCAACAGCCTTGGCTCGGGTGCCTCTGTCGGCAAGCAGCTCTACGGTATCGTCTTCACCATCCTGTGGACGGCGATCGCGAGCTTCGTGATCCTCTATATCGTCAAGGCGCTGGTCGGCCTGCGTCCTTCCACCCAGGAAGAGGTCGAAGGCCTCGACATCAGCCAGCACGGCGAAGTGGTGCCGTGAGGTTTATCGGCTGGCACCGGCGTTTTGCCGGTGCCGGGAAGATCCCGTCGTGATGCTCCCGAAAGGGCTCACGCCTTGAGGCCCGGAAACCTTCCGGGCCTCTTTTTTGTGTGCAGGCGGCCGTTATGGCTCGATCATACAATCGCTTGATCAAGGTGGCTCGATCCGCCGGCGGCGTGAAACAGCGGCCGCAACGCTCCGAACTGTGGTGGCGGTCGCCCGTTCCGGTGACGCAGAATGCCCATGGTTAATGCGCCCTTAACCTTCCCGCCGCTAGTCTGACAGCCGAATCTGCCGTGTTGCGCGTCCGCGCCCGGCCGGGCAACGACAGACGAGGAAAAGCATGCGTTCAGGGGCTTCAGCACCGCTTGCGCTGGCCGATACGGAGCACGGCATCCGGTCGTTCGCGAGGCGCCAGGTCGGGCGGCTGGTCGGTGCCGGGCTGTTTGCTCTGGTTGGTTTCGGCGTCGCCGCCCTTGCCACCTGGAACGTCGCCGATCCGAGCTTTTCGCACGCCACCGACAATATCGTCACCAATGCAATGGGTTATGCCGGCGCCGTCTTTTCCGACATTGCCATGCAGTTCTTCGGACTTGCCGCCGTTGCGGCGCTGGTGCCGGCGGTGATCTGGGGATTTCTGCTGTTTACCGCGCGCGGCGTCGACCGGCTGCCGAAACGGGCACTGGCCTGGTTCGGGTTTTCGCTGCTTGGCGCGGCAATTGCCGGCTGCGTGGTGCCGCCCAAGACCTGGCCGCTGCCGACCGGCCTCGGCGGCGTCTTCGGCGACATGGTGCTCAATATCCCGGGCCTGGTCATCGGCGGCTATCCGACCGGCCTCGTCGCCAGCGTGCTCGCCGTGCTCCTGGCAGCGCCGGCGCTGTGGGTATTCTTGTATGGCTCGGCGCTGATTTCGCGCAAGAACGGCTTTGCCGTCCTCGAACAGCCCGCAGTGCCCGATCCGCAGGACGACCTGCTTTTCGACAATGAAGAGGACGAGGGCGACGAAGGTATATTGGCGCTTGGCGCCATCACCCACTGGTGGCTGTCGCTGCGGGCCTATCTGCGCCGCCGCGCCGCGCGCCGGCGCGAGCGCGACGATTTCGAGCCGGAGATGGAACCGCGCCCCAGCGCCTGGCGGCGGGCGGCCGAACGGGTCGAATCGGCCGAGTTCGCCGAGGCGCGGATGAGCCCGGGCGGGCGCGCCCGCGTCGAGCCGGAATTCTTCGCCGCCATGGTCAACGACCGCAGTGCCTCGATCGACCCTGACGATGCCGACGTCTTCGATAACGACGACAATGACGACGACATGGATTTCGCGCCCGAGCCGGCCGGCCAGCGCCGCGCCGCGCCAACGGCCAGGGTGCAGAACTTCCGTTCCGACGCGGCGACACGCGTCGAGGCGCCGGCGCCGCGGCCGGCCCCCGGCGCCCGCGTCCAGCGCGAGGCGCAGACTTCGCTGATCGGCTCGGAAAAATTCGAGATGCCGTCGCTGCACTTCCTGTCGGAACCAAAGAACGTGGTGCGCGACGCCAGCCTGTCCAAGGATGCGCTGGAGCAGAACGCCCGCCTGCTTGAGGGCGTGCTGGAGGATTTCGGCGTCAAGGGCGAAATCATCCATGTGCGTCCGGGTCCGGTCGTCACGCTCTACGAGCTGGAACCGGCGCCCGGCATCAAATCGTCGCGGGTCATCGGCCTGTCCGACGACATCGCCCGCTCGATGAGCGCCATCGCCTGCCGTGTCGCCGTGGTGCCCGGCCGCAACGCGATCGGCATCGAATTGCCGAACGCCAGGCGCGAGACGGTCTATTTGCGCGAGATCATGGCCAGCCGCGATTTCGAAACCACCAAGGCCAAGCTGGCGCTGGCGCTGGGCAAGACCATCAATGGCGAGGCGGTGATCGTCGACATCGCCAAGATGCCGCACGTGCTGGTCGCCGGCACCACCGGCTCGGGCAAGTCCGTCGCCATCAACACCATGATCCTGTCGCTGCTCTACCGGCTGACGCCGCAGGACTGCCGGCTGATCATGATCGATCCAAAGATGCTGGAGCTCTCGGTCTATGACGGCATTCCGCATCTTCTGACGCCGGTCGTCACCGATCCGAAGAAGGCGGTGGTGGCGCTGAAATGGACCGTGCGGGAGATGGAGGACCGCTACCGCAAGATGTCCAAGGTCGGCGTCCGCAACATCGACGGCTTCAACGCGCGCGTGCAGCAGGCTGAGAAAAAGGGCGAAAGGATCTCGCGCACCGTGCAGACCGGCTTCGACCGCCAAACCGGCGAGGCGATCTACGAGACGGAGAACCTCGACCTCGAGCCGATGCCCTACATCGTCGTCATCATCGACGAGATGGCCGATCTGATGATGGTCGCCGGCAAGGACATCGAAGGCGCGGTGCAGCGCCTGGCGCAGATGGCGCGCGCCGCCGGCATCCATGTCATCATGGCGACGCAGCGGCCATCGGTCGACGTCATCACCGGCACCATCAAGGCGAATTTCCCGACCCGCATCTCCTTCCAGGTGACATCGAAGATCGACAGCCGCACCATCCTGGGCGAACAGGGCGCCGAACAGCTGCTCGGCATGGGCGACATGCTCTACATGGCCGGCGGCGGCCGCATCCAGCGCGTGCACGGTCCCTTCGTCTCCGACGACGAGGTGGAGAAGATTGTCGCGCATCTGAAATTGCAGGGCGTGCCGGAATATCTCGACGCCATCACCGAGGACGACGACAAGGATGACGATGAGCCGACGGGCAAAGGCAGTGGCGGCGGCGACGGCGGTAATTTCGAGGATTCCGACGATCCCTACGACCAGGCGGTCGCGGTGGTGCTGCGCGACGGCAAGGCCTCTACCAGCTACATCCAGCGCCGGCTCGGCATCGGCTACAATCGCGCCGCCTCGATCATCGAGAAGATGGAGAAGGAAGGCATTGTCGGCCCGGCCAACCATGCCGGAAAACGCGAAATCCTGGTGCCGACGGAGGACGACAAGTTCTAGAGCGCGTCCGCGCCGGCAACTTTGAACCTTTTGGCGCGTTGCAACGACGGGCGCCGTGCGGCCGCCAAACTTAAGCCCAACTGGGGGGCCAGACCAATATAACGAGCAAGCAATCAGATGATGGTGACCGGCATGAAAAACGCAACTCTCGCCCCAAGCAGGGATTTCGCCCCAACCCGCCGGCAGGTGCTCGGCCTCGGCCTGGTCCTGGCCGGTGCGGCGGCCGCCAACCTCGTGCCCGGCTTCCAGCTGCTGGCGTCGGCGCAAGCAGCGGTTCCGGCGACGGCGCAGAAGATCGCCGATCATTTCTCCTCGGTCAAATCGATGAGCGGCGAGTTCGTGCAGTTCGGACCCAAGGGCGAGCAGACCGGCGGCAAGTTCTTTCTGGAACGGCCGGGCAAGATCCGCTTCAATTATGACGGCGCCTCGAATTTCAGGGTGATTTCCGACGGCAAGTCGGTGGTCATCCTCAACAAGAAGCTGCGGACGTCCGACCTCTATCCGCTGTCGAAGACGCCGCTGAAGCTGCTGCTCGACGACAAGATCGATCTGTCGGGCGGGCGCGTCAGAAGCGTCAAGGAAGAGGACGATCTCACCACCATCCAGCTTGCCGACAAATCGGTGTTCGGCAATTCGAAGATCACCATGATGTTCGATCCGAAATCTTATGAATTGCGGCAGTGGACCATCACCGATGCGCAAGGCAAGGACACGACGGTGATGATCTTCAACACCAAGGAGGGCGTCAGCTTCGCCCCCGACACCTTCGCCATCGACTATACGGCGAACCGCGAGCTGAACACCAAGACGCGGTAACTTCCTACTGCTGCGGGATGGTTTTTCCGCGTTGGTGCGGGCGGCTTGTTTTTGCGGTGCGCGGCTGGCAGTAGTTTCCGCGATTGACTTCCGTCGGAGCCATCCGGCGGATCTTGCGTTGTCCGGAACCCCACATGCCGTTTTCCGTCGCTACCTGGAACATCAACTCCGTCCGGCTGCGCATGCCGATCGTCGAGCGCCGGCGGGGGGAGCAGGCGGCGGGCCTGGGGGGCCGGCCCGAAAACACAGTTGCGGTCGCATTGTTTAGGGGGCAGGGGTTGCGCACGCGCGGCGACGAGCACAAAGCCGTG